>NZ_JBFTLX010000222.1:0-12050 GCF_056396665.1 Cupriavidus sp. 05T313
GAGTCAGCCTCCCCGCCTTTGCGCTTCATGGCGGCCTCCGTGACGATGGCCATGGTGCGGGCCGCCTGTTCGCCGCCCATCACCGCGGTCTTGGCATTGGGCCAGGAGAAGCAGAAGCGCGGATGGAAGCCCCGCCCGCACATGCCATAGTTGCCCGCGCCGAACGAGGCGCCGCAGTAGATGGTGATCTGCGGCACGGTGGCGTTGCTCACCGCCTGGATCATCTTGGAGCCGTGCTTGATCATGCCGGCTTCCTCGTAGCTGCGGCCCACCATGAAGCCGGTGGTGTTGTTCAGGTAGAGGATGGGCGTGCGCGACTGGCAGCAGGCCTGGATAAAGTGGGTGGCCTTGGTCGCGCCGGCGGGATCGATGGGGCCGTTGTTGGTGATGATGCCCAGCGGCCAGCCTTCGATCTTGATATGGCCGCACACGGTGGCGCCGCCATAGTTCTCGCCGAATTCAAGGAAGTCGGAATCGTCCGCAATGCGCGCGATCACCTCCTTCATGTCGACGGGGCGCTTGTGGTCCATCGGCATCACGCCGAGCAGTTCCTCGGCGTCGTAGCGCGGCGGCTTGAACGCGCGCGGCGCGGCGGCGGGCTGGTCGCGGTTCCAGTCGATCTTGCCCAGGATCTCGCGCGCAATCCGCAGCGCATCGCGATCGTCTTCGGCCAGGTAGTCGCCCAGGCCGGAAACCGAGGTATGCATCACCGCGCCGCCCAGCTCCTCCTCGGTGGCTACCTCGCCGGTGGCCGCCATCAGCAGCGGCGGCCCGGCCAGGAACGCGCGCGAACGGCCCCGCACCATGATGATGTAGTCCGACAAACCGGTCTGGTAGGCCCCGCCGGCGGTGGAGGAGCCATGCGTCACGGTCACCACCGGCAGGCCGGCCGCCGACAGGCGCGCCAGATTGYGGAACAGGTTGCCGCCGCGCACGAAATCCTCGACCTTGTAGGTCATCAGGTTGGCGCCGGCGCTCTCTACCAGTTGCACGTACGGCAGCTTGTTTTCGAGCGCGAGTTCTTGCGCGCGCAGTTGCTTGTCCAGCCCCTTGGGCTGCAAGGCGCCGGCGTTGATGCCGGCGTCCGAGGCGCTGATCATGCAGCGCAGGCCCGATACAAAGCCGATGCCGGCGATCAGGCCGCCGCCGGGTACGCTCTTGTCCAGGTCGGGGTTGTCCAGCCCCAGCCCGGCCAGCGACGACAGTTCGATGAACGGTGCGCCCGGGTCAAGCAGCAGCGCCAGGCGCTCGCGCGGCAGCAACTGCCCGCGCTTCTCGAAGCGCGCGCGCGATGCGGCTGACGTATTGGCGGCACGCTGTTCGAAGGCGCGGATACGTTCCAGCAGGGCTAGCATGCCGGCGCGGTTGGCCTGGAATGCTTCGCTGCCGGCGGAGAGTCTGGATTCGATATTTGCCATGTGGGTTTCACGTTGCTCGAGGCGGCAGTGCGCCGGTGTGAAGTCATGGTAGGGGTGGGAGGCGGTACGGTCTTGCGAGAACTGGCTGTGCTGCTTCGGGCCTTTGGGGGTGCGGTTTCAGAACCAGCGCAAACCGGCCAGCGGCCGCCATTCAGTCCGCGCGCAGCCGCACCCGGTACTTCGGCAGCAAGGCGCCGGGCGCATACGAAAGCTTGGTCTGCCGGAAGTTTTCCAACCCCAAGTCCTGCTCGAAATTCAGCCATGCCACCGGGCGGGCGAAGGCCGTGCAGAAATGGTGGAACATGTACTGGTAGATGCCCTTGAAAGCCACCAGGCCCTTGGCAAAGCGCATGGCGAAGACCGCCGGGCGGATCTCCTGCGCCAGCAAGAAGCCCACCGGTTGCCCGGCCACTTCGTACAAGAAGCCTTCCAGCCCCAGCGCACCGGCGTGCAGCAAAGCCTCGCCGCACGGCGCGTCATCGGCCTCGCCCTGGGCCTTGTGCCTGGCGTGCATCCATCCTTCGTGCACGGAGAGGGCTTTCCGGGYGAGTCCGGCGTGGTAGGGCCGCGCGGTGACGGCATGCGCGGCCAGCAGTTGCTTCATGAGGTTGCGCTTCTTGGCCAGGGTGGTACCGCGATAGCCCGCAAAGTTGGCGGCCGGATAGAGATAGTCGGCGTCGGCACGCGCTTCGTTCCCGGTGAAGACGGCGGGATCGAGGCGCGCCATCTGGGCCGAGGAAAGCGGATAGAAACAATGGTGCTCGCAAAGCAGCGCCTGCAGGACGTGGCGCGGCGCCGTGGCGAGATCGAACAGCGGCAGCGCGTGGCGCGCGCCGTCATAGGTCAGGCCGCTGATATGCGGATAGCGGCCGCCAAAGTACCGGTAGGCGTGGGCTTGCCGGAACAGATACAGGTTGGCGAAGGCGTGTTCGGACAGGCAGGTTTCGGCCGGGTCCACGCTGAGGGCACGCAGGGCCGAATCGATCCCGGCGGCCAGTGCCAGCGTGAGCGGTTCGCCGGCCGCCACGCACTGCGGTAGTGCGAACCCGTTCACTCCGCGGGCGCCGTGCGCAATACACGCGTGCCGGCGGCCGGTCCGGTGGCGGGTGGCCCCGCGAAGCACTGTGCCTGCGCCAGCCATCGTTGCGCCGGGCCCGGGCTGTACCGCAGCCGGGTGTCGTCCAGGTGGCGGMGCTGAGTGACCAGCAGGCAGAAATCCTCCGCGCTGCCGCGTACGAAATTGTCCGGCTGGGGTTCGTTCCAGGTCCATTGCCCGCCATCGGGCGCGCTGAGTTCCACGTACGGCGCCGGCCCCGGCACCGGCTCGCCGCGATTGACGAAGGTCCACCCATAGGTGGTGGCGCCGATATGCGCGATATGCTTCAGGCGGGCCGTGGGCGCGCGCGCCCGGCCCGCCGTGTCCCAGACATCCTGGCCATGCGCCCAGGTCTCCATCAGCCGCGCAGTGGCAAAGCTGCGTGCGCTCATGGGCGGCCCGTACCAGGGCAGGCGCGCTTTGGGATCGAGCGCGGCAAGGGTCTGCACCAGCCGCTCGTACACGGGCTGCCAATACGCCAGAAGTGCCGGCCCGTCGAGGTGGCCGTAGACTTCCCGCGCCACAGCGCTGATATGCCCGCCMGCCGCCATCAGCGTGTTGAGCGCCTGCGCGTCACGCAGGAAGGCTTCCGGATCGGTGGCGGACTGCAGCGCGGTCTGGTCGAAATAGCACAGGTGGGCAATCTCGTCCCACGCGCTCCAGTCATGGAAGGCGCTGGGCTGGCGCCATTGCGCGGGGCTGAGCGAGGCGGCAAGCGCGTGCAACTCGTTGTATTCGGCCAGCAGGTCCTGGCAGGTCTCTTTCATGGGGTGGTATCCCGCTGCCCTTGACGGGCTGATTGTCGTTGGCCGCCATTGTGACGCAAGGCGCCCCGGCGATCTTGCGCCAACTGGTCGCCGCCGGCCTACAGCGGGCGGCAGGCTGTCAGCGGCGGCAGCCCATGCAGCGCCAGCTTGCGCGAACCGGCAAAGATGTCCCGCGGCTTGAGGCCGTAGACACGGCGGATGGAATGGCTGAAATGGGTGGAATCCGGATAGCCCGTATCCAGCGCGACTTCCGCCAGGTTGGCCTCCTGCGTGACGTAGTGCAGCAGGCTGCGGGCGCGTTTCCAGGTACGGAAGGTGCGGAACGGCGTACCGACTTCCTCCTTGAACAGGTGCAGGAAACGCGAGAACGACAGGTTGGCATCGCGCGCATGATCGGTGGCCGCGCTGCGGCTCCCCGGATCGCTCTTGATTTGCCGCACCGCCGCATCGATACGGGGGTCGAGTGCGCGCGGCGGCAGCGGCTCCCCCAGCAACAGCGTATCCAGCAGGCGGGGATCCAGTTCCGGCCGGTGCATGCCGCGCAACTGGGCGATCAGGTCGCGCGCATGCTGGGCCAGGCGGGGCGCGGCCAGCGCGCCGCCGGGGCCGCGCAGCAGCGCGGGCAAGCCTGACATATCGACGGTCTCGGGCTCGATCAGGAAGCCGCAGAGAGTGCGGCTGTCCGACGCGATGCGGTGCGGCACATAGGGCGGCACGAATGCAATTTCGGCCGTCTCCCACCCACCCTGCGCAACGCTCAGGCGAAACGGCGCGTCCAGCGCCACATACAGCAGGATGGCGCCGATGGAGCGCACCGACGGCGCGCCAAGCAGGCCGACGTAGAGCACGCGGTCGGGGTCGATCCACATGAAACTTCCGCTCGGCCGGTCGCAGGACCGGGCCGGGGTATCCCGCTTGCATTCCAAGACTGGCGGCATCTGGTCTCACTGTTCGCGGCGCCGCGAGTGACTGACGGCTGGCACCTGGTTCGGCAAGAAGGCGCGGGCTCCGGCAGCCGCACCGCGGCTTCCCGCACCTCCAGCATCATGCCAGCGAAGCCGGCCGAACAGCGCTCCGATGGGGTTTATCCCGATGCCCGCATGGCCCGCGGACTGGCTCATGCTCCCAGTGCCCTGGCCAGCCCGGGCGGGACCCGCACCGGCATCGCCAGCAAGACCTGCCCCATCCCCTTGCCCAGCGGGTCGTTGCGCAGCGAGGCCATGCCGCCCCCGCCGAGCGCCTGCTCGCAGAGGAAGTTGAAGGCGCCGATGCCGGGCAGGAAATAGCGCGTCACCCTGCCCTTCACGTTATGGGCGAGGAACGCGGCCACCGCGGCCTCGCTGAGTTGCCCCGCGATCAGCGGCAGATAGGCGGCATCGCGCGCGATGATGCCGATGTTGGAGAAATCGCCCTTGTCGCCGCTGCGGCCATAGGCCAGCCTGATCAACGGGACTTCGACCCAGTCTCCGCCGGGCTCCGCCGGGGCGAACGCGGAGGATGCGGTGGCAGCCCCGTTTCCGGAGGCCGGGCTGGCCTGGGCTTCGTCTCCGGGGACGAACGCCGCCGGCAACGGCAGCGGCTGTTCGTCCAGCCAGACGGCGGGCCGGACCATCGTCTTTGGCACCAGGAAGGGAAACTGCTTGATGGCCAGGCTGACGGAAGGCCGCCCGCCCACCCCGGTGGTGCCGGGCGACCACGACGTGCCAGCCGGCGCGATCTCGCGGGCGAACAGTTCCAGCGCGCGCTTGTCCGGGTGGGCCACCGCCAGCCACATCACGGCCTCGAACAACGGCGGCTGCGGCACGTGCGGGCCAAAGGACGCGGCGGTGCCCAGCACGTCCAGCCGGGTCTCGGTGAAGTCCGGCAGCCCGGCCCGGGCCAGCAAGGCGCGGCTGCGCTCCAGGAAAGCCTCGCCGCTGCGCCGCGCCTTGCGCACGGCGTCGAAGCCGACGATGGTCAGTTGCGCCGAACAGCGGTAGCCGTCCGCATATGTGGCCGACACCTTGTAGCTGGCGGTAGGCGCGCGGCCCCTGGCGCCTTGCACCTCCACCAGGTCCGGGCCGGCCTGGCGCAGCGTGACGCCCGTGAAGTCGCAGATCACGTCGGGCAACAGGTAGGCGGCCGGATCGCCGATCTCGTACAGCATCTGCTCGCCGACCGTGGCGGGATTCACCAACCCTCCGGTGCCGGGCGGCTTGCCGACCAGGAAGGTGCCGTCGGAACGGCAGGTCACCACCGGATAACCGATGTTGGCCCAGTCCGGCACCTGCTCCCAGTCGGTGTGCAGGCCGCCGGTGGCCTGGCAGCCGCACTCGATGATGTGTCCAGCCAGGCTGCCCGCCGCCATCAGGTCGTACGCCCCCGGCTCCCAGCCGAACTCATGCATCAGCACGCCGAGCGTCACCGCGCTGTCCACGCAGCGCCCCGTGATCACGATATCGGCGCCGGCATCCAGCGCGGCCCGGATCGGCACGGCGCCCAGGTAGGCGTTGGCGGTCAGGATGCGCGCGGGCATGGCGGCGCCGGTCTGCATATCCCGCACGCCGGACTCCCGCAGCGCATCCAGCTGCGGCAGGAGGTCGTCGCCATCGACCACGGCCACCCGCACCGGCACGCCCAGTTCCTCGGCCAGCTTGCGCACCGCTGCCGCGCACGCGCGCGGGTTCACGCCGCCGGCATTGCCGACGATACGGATGCCCTGCGCGAGGGCAGGCTTGAGTACAGCGCGCAAGGCGCCGGTGACGAAGTCCAGCGCATAGCCGGCTTCCGGGTTCTTCAGCCGCGCGGCGGCCAGCAGCGACATGGTGAGTTCGGCCAGATAGTCGAACACCAGGTAATCGACCTCGCCCTTCTCCACCAACTGCACCGGTCCGATCCCGCTGTCGCCCCAGAAGCCCGAGGCGCCGCCGATACTTACGGTTTCCTTGCCCTGCCGATTTTGCTTGTTCATGGACGTGCTTTCCTCTTCCTTCCGCTAGCGATTGGCGTGTCGCCGATGCGTCGGCCTGTCATGTCGCATCGACCCTCGCCGGCACGATAGCCAGACGCTGCCGGCACGTCTTGCGTCAATTGGCTCCTGCCTGGCGGGCAACGCACGGCGCTCACCCCGCCGGATTCATATATGCACAGTGCTAATCGTTATTTCCAGAAAAGCGGCGCGGACTTTATATTCGACGGTTTTCGCCGGTCGGCGTGGCCGCTGGCGTCTCCTCATCCTCGCTGCCGGAGCATTGCCTTGAGTCACGTCCTTACGCTGGGCGACACCCTTTCCTGGCCCGCGCGCTACCTGCCGCGCAAGACCGCGCTGGTTGCCGGCATGGGCGCCAGCCGCCGCACCTGGACCTATGCCGAACTGGACGCGGAGGTGAACCGCCACGCCCACGCCCTGCTGTCGATCGGCGTCGGCCGCGGCGATGTGGTCGCGGCCTTCCTCTACAACACGCCGGCCTTCGTTTTCAGCATGCTGGCGGCGGCCCGGGTGGGCGCGATCTTCAACCCGGTCAACTACCGGCTGGCGGCGCAGGAACTGGCGTTCATCCTGGAAGACGGCAAGGCCAAAGCCCTGCTGTTCGAGCGGGAAGGTGCGGAGGTGGTGGAAAAAGCGGCCGGGCTGGCGCCCGGCACGACGCGCTGGATCTATGCCGATCCCGAACCCGCGCCGGCCTTCGCCACGCATCACCTGGACACGCTTGCCACAGGCCAGCCGCATGAGGCGCCGGGGATTGCCGTCGGGGAGAACGATCCCTGCATCCTGATGTACACCAGCGGCACCACCGGCCGGCCCAAGGGGGTTCTGCACACCCACCGCAGCAAGCTCGCACACAACGCGATGATGCATCAGGCGATGACGCTCTCCCGCGAGGACGTCGGCCTGTCGATCGCCCCGCTCAACCACACGGCGGAACTGCACACCAGCTTCCTGCCGCGCCTGCACCTGGGCGCCACGCAGGTGCTGCAGCGGCGCTTCGATGCGGGCGAAGCCTGGCAATTGGTGGAAGCGGAAAAAGTCACGCACTTTTTCGCCGCGCCGACGATGGTCGGCATGATGCTCAACCACCCGGAGGCCCACACGCGCGATTTGTCGTCGCTGCGGCTGGTCGAGTATGGCGGCGCATCGATGGCGCCGCACCTGATCCGCGAGTGGGACCGTACCGTCGGCGCCGGGCTGGTGCAGGTCTACGGCACCACCGAGATGGGACCCTGCATGTCGGTGCTGTATCCGCACGAGCAACTCAGCCACGCCGGCTCGGCCGGCCTGCCCTCGCTCAACCATGATCTGGTGGTAGCGGCCTTGCGCGAAGACGGCGCGCCTACCGATCCGGCCGAGCGTTGCGCGCCCGGCGAAGTCGGCGAGATCCTGGTGCGCGGGCCGTGCATGATGGCCGGCTACCTGAACCGTCCGGACGCCAACGCGCGCGCACTTGCTCACGGCTGGTACCACACCGGCGACCTCGGCAGCCTGGATGAAGACGGCTACCTGTGGGTGCGCGACCGTATCGACTACATGATCAACTCAGGGGCCGAGAATGTGTATCCGCGCGAGGTGGAGGATGCGCTGATCGAGCATCCGGCCGTGCTGGAAGTCGCCGTCATCGGCGAGGCCGACGCCACCTGGGGGCAGTTGGTCTGCGCCTACGTGGTGGCCAAGGCGGGGGCGCAAGCCAGCGCGGAAGTGCTCGACGGTTTCCTGGTGCACGGGGACCGGCTGGCCGCCTATAAGCGGCCGCGCCGGTATTACTTTGTGGATGCGCTGCCCAAGACCACGAGCGGGAAGATCCAGAAACACTTGCTGCGGGTGAAATGAAGATGGCGGGCCGCGGGCCCGCCACCTGTTTATCTCGCCGCCCCCGCGCCCACAGCCGCTTCGATCATGCCGATCAGCAGTTCCGCCGCGCCGGACAGGCTTCGGCCTCCCGGATAGACCAGCATCAGGGGCAGTGGCGCGGGAGACAGATAGTCCAGCGCCAGCGGCAGCAGGCTGCCTGCCGCCAACTCCGCGTGGACGGCCTCGTGCGTCGCGAACAGGACGGTATCGGTAGACATCGCCACTTCGCACAGCACCTCGACGTTGTCGCACTCCAGCCGCACTGGCAGCGCTTCGGGTCCATCCAGCCTGAATAGCGCCGCCACTTCCTCACGGGCGCGGGGCGGCAGCTTGGTCGTCGCCAGTCCGTATCCGGCCATCCTGCCCCGTATCTCATCGCCCGCCAGCGCGGCCAGGGGGTGGCCAGGATTGACGAAGAAGCCCATGCGCTGAGCCCGCAACGCGCGCACCTGGAAATCAGCCGGCGGCGGCAGGCTGTGCGTTACCGCGACCACGAAGTCGAGTTCGTCGCGCTGCAGCTTTTCCAGCAAGCGGCGCCAGCTCTCCGTCTCTACCCGTACCGAAAGCCCGGGATACTCGCGCGCCAGGCGGGTCAGCACCGGGCCCAGGAAAGCCGCCGCGGGGAACGAGCCCACGCCAAATTCAATAACGCCGCTTTCAAAGCCGCGCATGCGCTCGGCCTCGCGCTGCAGGGCGCGAAGGTCGCCGAGCATGCGCTGTGAGCGCGCCAGTACCATGCGGCCCGATTCGGTGGGCAGCAACCCGCTGGCGGCGCGGTCCACCAGCTGCAGGCCGAGGGTTTCTTCCAGCGTCTGGATGCTGCGCGTCAGCGCTGGCTGCGTCAGGTTCAGCCGGCGCGCCGCCCGCGAAAAACTCCGTTCTTCCACCAGCACGGCAAAGTGCTCCAGGCGTCGCAGGCTAAGCATATGCATTTAATTTATCGAAACGGCGATAAATATGCATTTGATTTGGCGGCAACGCAATACCTATACTCAGCACGCAGACCGGCCAGGGCGTCACTCGCGCCAACATCCAGAGCACAACGGCTGCGCCATCCAGACATGGAGAAGGAGACAAAATGAACCGCCCCAATCCCAGGCGACGCGCCCTGTCGCGCCTGTCAATCCCGGCGCTCGCCATCGCCGCGGGCATGCTGGGCAGCCCGATCGCAAGGGCGGCCGCAGCGACTGACTGGCCGCAGCCCGGCAAGCCCGYGCGCGTGGTCGTGCCATTTACTGCGGGCTCCGGCGGCGACGCCCTGCTGCGACTGATCGCCAAGCGTGCCTCGGAGCAGTCGGGCGCCAATATCATCATCGACAACAAGCCCGGTGCCGGCACCTTCATCGGCGCGCAGGATGTGGCGCGGGCCCCGGCGGACGGGCACACCCTGCTCTACACCATCGTCGTCACGCATACGCAGAATCCGCACCTGTACAGCAAGCTCCCGTACGACCCGTTCAAGGACTTCACCCCCGTGGTCCAGCTGGTGCGATCCGCTACCGTGCTGGTGGCCAACCGCAACGCGCCGTTTGGCAATGTGCGTGAGCTGGTCGCCTACGCGAAGCAGCATCCCGGCGAACTGAACTTCGCCTCGTACAGCCTCGGTTCCACCTCGCATCTGAATGGCGAGATCCTGCAGCAGCGCGCTGGCATCCAGATGGTCCACGTGCCATACAAGGGCACGGCCGACGCCACCCGCGCGGTGCTGGCCGGCGACGTGCAGGTCTACTTCGACGGCACCGCCACCGCCGTGGAGAACGCCCGCGCCGGCAAGGTCAAGCTGCTTGGCGTGGCCGCCGACAAGCGCCTGGCGGTGCTGCCCGAGCTGCCCACCATGGCGGAGCAAGGCGTGGAGGGACTCGACATCGTCGGCTGGCAAGGCCTGTTCGGCCCAGGCAACCTGCCCGCGCCAGTCGCGCAGAAGATCGCCGATACGTTCCGCGCCGCGGCGCAGGCGCCGGATATCGCCGAGATGATCCGCGCGCAGGGCAACGATCTCAGCGGCGCCGGGCCGGACGCCTTCAGGAAGATCGTTGCGCAGGACTACGACCGCTGGGGCGCGGTGATCAAACGGATCGGCTTGAAGCTCGATTAGCCGGCCATCCGCGCCCGTCCCCGGGGCCGCAATTTACTGCACTCTCATCAAGACAGAAGGAACAGATTCCATGCATGACTTAGTCATCCGCAGCGGCACCATCGTCGACGGCACCGGCCGCGAGAGCTTTCAGGGCGACCTCGCGATCGACGGCGGCATGATCAGCCAGGTTGGCGGCAAGGCGGGCTCCGCGCGGCGCGAGCTGGACGCAGCAGGCGCTCTCGTCACGCCCGGCTGGATTGACATCCACACGCACTACGACGGGCAAGCCACCTGGGATCCCTACCTTTCTCCGTCCACCGGCCACGGCGTCACCACGGCCGTGATGGGCAACTGCGGGGTCGGCTTCGCGCCGGTGCGCCCCGCCGACCGCGCCTGGCTGATCAAGGTCATGGAGGGCGTCGAAGATATTCCCGGTTCGGTGCTGTCCGAGGGCATCCAGTGGGACTGGGAGACCTTCCCGGAATATCTCGATGCGCTGGACCGTCGCCCCAAGGCGCTGGATATCGGCGCCCAGATTCCGCATGCCGCGCTGCGCGCCTACGTGATGGGCGATCGCGGCATTGATCACGACGAAGCCACGCCCGACGATCTCGACCAGATGTGCGAACTGGTACGCCAGGGCATGGACGCTGGCGCGTTGGGTTTCTCCACCTCGCGGACCTTCCTGCATAAGTACGATGAACGCAAGTACCCGCCCGGCACCTTCGTCACCGGAGAAGAAATCACCCGGCTCGGCCGCGTGCTGGGCGAGGCCGGGCACGGGGTCTTCCAGATGACGGCCAATCACGTGTCGATGGATAACGAGCTGCCCTGGCTGGAACGGCTGGCGCGCCACACTGGCCTGCCGGTGCTGTTCAACCTGCAGCAGACTGATCCGGCTCCGGACCTGTGGCGCGACCTGATGACCACGCTCGACCGCGCGCATGCCGAGGGGGTGCCATTGTATGGGGGCATCAGCGGCCGGCCGTTGGGCCTGCTGTTCTCCTGGCAAAGCAGCCTGCATCCCTTTATCGCCAGCCCGGCCTTTATCGAGCTCGCCGCCCTGTCCTTCGAGGCGCGCATTGCCCGCTTGCGCGACCCTGCGGTGCGTGCACGCATCCTGTCCGAGCCGCGCGCACGCATGGACCGCGGCATCGAATCCATGTTCGCCAACTACCCGCGCATTTTTCCGCTGGGCGAATCGCCGGACTACGAACCGGCGCCCGAGAAGAGCGTCGCCGCCATCGCCGCCAGCCGCGGCCAGGAGCCGCTTGCCATCATCTATGACCTGATGCTGGCCAACGACGGCAAGGCCATCCTCTACTACCCCAGCTTCAACTACTCCTACGGCACGCTCTCCCACCTGCACGAGATGCTTCAGCATCCGGCCACCGTCAACAGCCTGTCCGATGGTGGCGCGCATTGCGGCTATATCTGCGATGTCAGCATGCCAACCTTCATGCTGACCCACTGGGCCCGCGAGCGCAGCCGGGGCCCGCGGCTCGCGCTCGAAGCCATGGTCAAGCGCCAGTCTGCCGACACCGCGCGGCTTTACGGGATGACCGATCGCGGCACGCTGCTGCCCGGCATGAAGGCGGATGTGAACGTTATCGACTACGCGCGCCTGCGCCTGCATGCGCCGCGTATGGCTTTCGACCTGCCGGCCGGCGGGCGGCGGCTGGTGCAGGAAGCCGATGGCTATGTCGCTACGGTGGTGGCGGGCGTGCCGATTTTTGAGAACAAGGTGGCGACGGGGGCGTTGCCGGGGCGGCTGCTGCGGGGGCGGTGCGAGAGATGAGTCCATGCCGTCAGTCGCGGCGAAGATGACCAGATCGCCGGATTGATCTTGATTTGCTTCGTCATGCTA
>NZ_JBFTLX010000223.1:0-12042 GCF_056396665.1 Cupriavidus sp. 05T313
AAGCCCATCGTGTCCAGCCAGTAAAAAAACTTGGTGCGATTGTAGCAGCCCTACGCGATTCACCTTGCCGCCCCCGCCGCGGCGGGAATCGGCCAAATCAGGCATCGTGGCCAGGACGGGCGCCCGTCACACTTCGCGCGTCCCCCCAATTCGGTGCCGTTCCTGCGTGGCTTCATGCCAACAGCGCTCCGCGCCCTCCCTGGCGGAACCCATATCCGCCAAATTTTGTTACATCTACAGAATGCTAAACCGGATATTTCTATCTGTGGACGGTAATTTTGGCGGTAGAACTGCCATCCACTTCCATCAGGCGCTTGCTGGGCGTACCTTTGCTGGACGTGTTTGTTTTCATGGGTATAAAATAAAATTCACAAACATGAAAAAATGATCGGTTTGCCTGTCGCCCTCCCTGGGTGGGGCGAAACTGGCAAGGAGACTGCAATGACATCCCCCTCGTCCTCGCCGACCTGCTTCGTCCGTGCCGAAGACGTGCCCGGCTACCACCCGGCCAACCATGTGGGTACGCTGAACCGCCGCATCATTGGCCGCGAGAATGTCGGTGCCACCCAGCTTGAGGTGATCCACGGCACCATCGAGCGCGGCAAGGGCGCCTTGCCGCACGCCCATCCCGGTATCGAGCAGGTTTGCTACGTGCTGGAGGGCAGGGCGCTCGCCGAGGTGAACGGCCAGTCGCGCGAGCTTGGGCCCGGCGACTGCTGCTTCTTCCCCGCCGGATCCATGCACGTGTTCACCGTCATCAGCGACGAGCCCGTCAAGCTGCTGGTGATCTACGCCCCGCCTTATGAGGAATCCCCGGATCGCGTGATCCGTCCCGCCTGAGCATTGCCCCGTCCCGGGCGGTTGCCCGCAGCCGAACGGACGTTCGTAGTTGAAGCCTGGAGGAGATCCCGATGAAACTGTCTTCCCGACGCCGCCTGATGCTGTGCGCCGCGATCTGGAGTGCTGCGCCGGCCCTGGCCTGGAGCAGCGCCTATCCCAGCAAGCCGATCCGCATGGTGGTGCCTTACGCGCCGGGCGGAGCCTCCGATGTGGTGGCCCGGCTGGTCTCGCAGAAGCTGTCTGAGGCCCTGAAGCAGCCGGTGGTGGTGGAGAACCGGCCGGGCGCCAACGGCATCATCGGCACCGACCAGGTCGCGCGTGCCGCGCCGGATGGCTACACCTTGCTGCTGAACACCGCCGGCGCGCAGACGCTGAGCCCTGTCCTCTACAAGGCCGGCTACGAGCCGCTCAAAAGCTTCGCGCCAATCAGCCTGATCAGCAGCATCGGCTTCGTCATGGTGGTCCACCCGTCGGTACCGGCCAAGACCGTGCAGGAGTTTGTCGGGCTGGCGCGTTCCAAGAGCCGTCCGCTGAGCTTGTCGGCCGGCAGCAGCATGATCGAGCTGATCGGGGAAACCTTCAAGACAACCGCCGGCACGCCGGATGTCGTCAGCGTCTCCTATCGGGGTACCGGCCCGCAGATGCAGGCGGTGGTGGCGGGCGAGGTCGACATGACCATCGACCCCTTTAACGGGATGGCAATGATCCGCGCGGGCCGGCTGCGCCCGCTGGCAGTGCTGTCGTCCAGGCGCTCGCCGGCGCTGCCGGATGTCCCGACCATGCAGGAAGCCGGCATCCAGGGCATGAACTTCAATTCCTGGGCTGGCTTGCTGGCGCCGGCGGGCACGCCAAAGGAAATCGTTACGCGGCTGAACCAGGAAATCGTCCGGATCGTGGCCATGCCGGAGATCAAGGCGCGCCTCGCCGCCATCGACTATGAAGCCGTCGGCAGTACGCCCGAGCAGTTCGCCACCATCATTGCCGACGACGCCGCGCGCTGGGCCAAGCTGGTGAAGGACACGAACTATAAAGAAAAGACCGCGCCATGAAGCGGCGGGGCTGCCGGTCCGGGTGTTAGTCCGGCCGTCGGTTCCAAGCCACCACCACAAAGCGGATCCATCGCAGAGGGATCGCTAACCAGAAAGAAGCAGGAGACAACACGATGCCAAGATTTACCACGCTGCTGCGCGCGGCGCTGCCATTGCTGACACTCGCCGCGGCGCCGTACGCGGCGGCGGCCGATGCCTATCCCAGCAAGCCGATCCGCATGGTGGTGCCCTTCGCCGCCGGCAGCGGCACCGACGCGGTAGCCCGCATCACGGCCAAGGAACTGGGCGATGCGCTCAAGGCCAACGTGGTGGTGGACAACCGTCCCGGGGCCAACGGCGCCATCGCCGCTGAAATCGTCGCGCAGGCCGCGCCTGACGGCTACACGCTGTTCATGACCACCAACACCACGCATTCGGCCAACCCTTCGCTGATGAAGAAGCTGCCGTATGACCCGATCCGCGATTTCACGCCGGTGGCGCGCATGGGCAACCTGCCCTTCATCCTGGTGGTCAATCCCAAGTTGCCCGTCAAGACGGTGCCGGAACTGATCGCCTACGCGCGCGCTCATCCCGGCATGTCGTACGCCAGCGGCAACAGCACCGGCATCGTGTCGGGCGCCACCCTGGGCCGCATGGCCGGGCTGGACCTGCTGCACGTGCCGTACAAGAGCACGCCGCCGGCCATGACGGATGTGATTGCCGGGCAGGTGCCGATGATGTTCGTCGACGTGGCGGCCGGCATTGCCAACGTCAAGGCAGGCAAGCTGCGCGCGCTGGCGGTGACCACGGCGCAGCGCAGCCGCCTGCTGCCGGACCTGCCGCCGCTGGGAGACACGTCTGAGCTGAAGGGGTTCGACATTACCTCCTGGAACGGCGTGTTCGCGCCAGCGAAGACGCCGGCGGACGTGGTCGAGCGGCTCAACCGCGAGCTGTCCCGCATCGCCGCCAGCAAGGAAGTGGCGCCGCGTTTCGAGGCGCTGGGGTTTGAAGCATTCGGGCAAACGCCCAAGCAGTTTGCCGGCTTCGTCGCCGGCGAACTGGTCAAGTGGACCAAGCTGGTCAAGGACGCCGGCATCCAGCCGGAATGAGGCAAGCATGAACTTTGAAAGAACCCCCGAACAGCGCGCCATCGTCGAGGCGGTGACGCAGATTTGCAGCGACTTTGGCGCCGACTACTGGTCGGGGCTCGACGACGAAGGCAAGTTCCCCCATGCATTCCACCAGGCCATGGCGAAGGCGGGCTGGCTCGGCATCGCGATGCCGGAGGCCTATGGCGGCGCCGGGCTCGGGATTACCGAGGCGGCGCTGATCATGCAGACGGTGTCGGCGTCCGGCGCCGGTTTTTCCGGCGCGTCGGCCATCCATATGAATGTGTTCGGCCTCAACCCGGTGGTGGTGTTCGGCAACGAGCGCCAGAAGGAGGCGGCGCTGCCGCCGCTGATCGCCGGGCAGGAGAAAGCCTGCTTCGCCGTGACCGAACCCGATGCCGGGCTCGACACCACTCATCTCAAGACCCAGGCCGTGCTGTCGGCCGATGGTGGCAGCTATCGCGTGGACGGCCGCAAGATCTGGATCTCCACCGCCCAGGTGGCCGACCGCATGCTGCTGCTGGCGCGCACCACGCCGCTGGAGCAGGTGGCCAAGCCGACCCAGGGCCTGAGCCTGTTCTACACCGCGCTGGACCGCAAGCACATCGAGGTGCGCGAGATCCACAAGATGGGACGTGCCGCCGTGGACTCGAACATGCTCTTTATCGACGGCCTGACGGTGCCGGTGGAAGACCGCATCGGAGAAGAGGGGCGCGGTTTCGAATACATCCTGCATGGCCTGAACCCTGAGCGCATCCTGATTGCGGCCGAAGCCGTCGGCCTCGGCCGCGTCGCGCTGGAAGCGGCGACGCGCTATGCCAGGGAGCGCACCGTGTTCGGCCGCCCGATCGGCCAGAACCAGGGCATCCAGCATCCGCTGGCGCAGGCCTGGATGGCGCTGGAAGCGGCCGACATGATGGTCTGGAAAGCGGCGTGGCTGTATGACCAGGGCAAGCCCTGCGGCGCAGAAGCCAATACCGCCAAGTACCTGGCGGCGGAAGCCGCCCACCAGGCTTGCCAGACCGCGGTCCTGACGCTGGGCGGCATGGGCTATGCGCGCGAGTACCAGGTGGAGCGCTACCTGCGCGAATCGTATATCCCGCGCATCGCACCGGTCAGCGCGCAACTGATCATGTGCCATATCGCCGAGCGCGTGCTGGGTTTGCCGAAGTCCTATTGACGAGGCGGCGGGACAATCCCGCGCGGGGAACCCGCATTCTTTCAGCGATGAAAATAATAAAGGGCGCCCCGCCGATGCCAGCGGGGCGCCCTTGTTTCCCTGAGCGAATACGGATTTCCACAGGTCTCTGTCTCTATAGCCGACCCATCACGACCAGGACCACAATGATCAGCAGGACCAGTCCGAGGCCGCCGCTTGGGTAGTAGCCCCACCCGGTGCTGTACGGCCAGGTTGGCAATGCGCCGACGAGCAGCAGGACGAGGAGGATAAGCAAGATCGTACCGATGGCCATGACGGGCTCCTTGACGAATGGATAAGCGTGAGGTGCTTATGGGATGCCTATGGGGTGCTTATGGTTGTTCTGTGCGGGCTATGCAATGCGGTGCGGACCGGGGCCAGCGTTACTTGCCCAGTTCGTGGCCGATGACGCCGCCAGCCACCGCGCCGCCGATGGTTGCCGCCGTATTGCCGTGCGACAGTTCATGGCCTGCAACACCGCCGGCCACGGCGCCGGTAGCGGTACAGCCGTTCAGCCCGATCAGAAGTACCGCGCCCGCGATGAGCGCGCTTGCCAGTCTCAGCATGTTGGTCTCCTTGATGCGTGGTGCCGGTTGCGTGACAGGTACACCAGCCATGCCTACAAGATAGCCGGGCAGGTTGGCGGCACCAGCGGGGCTGCCTCTGATAAGGATGTAGGAATTGGACGACGCCGCGAGCGCGGCGTCAGGGAGGGAGGCGGTCCAGGCGGAAGGGGAAGTCAGCGGGCAAAGGCTGCCCGCCAACTGTTAGCGCAAGCGCTTGATCAGCGCGGAGGTGTCGGCGCGGCCGCAGCCGTCTTGCTGCAGGTCCGCGTAGAACTGGTCGACCACAGCCGTGACGGGCAGGCTGGCGCCGTTGCGGCGTGCTTCGTCCAGGCAGAGGCCGAGATCCTTGCGCATCCAGTCCACCGCGAAGCCGAAGTCGAACTTGCCTTCGATCATGGTGGGGCCGCGGTTTTCCAGTTGCCACGAGCCCGCGGCGCCCTTGCTGATCACGTCGAGCACGACCTTCATGTCCAGCCCGGCGCGCTCGCCGAAGGCGATGGCTTCCGACAGGCCCTGCAGCAGGCCGGCAATGCAGATCTGGTTGACCATCTTGGCCAGCTGGCCGGCGCCCGCGCCGCCGATCCGGGTGACCGCGCGCGCATAGGCGCCCAGCACCGGCTCGATCTGGGTGAACACGGCCTCGTCGGCGCCGCACATGATGGTCAGGATGCCCTTTTGCGCGCCGACTTCGCCGCCCGACACCGGCGCATCGACAAAGTGCAGCCCGCGCTCGCCGGCGGCGGCGTACAACTCGCGCGCGACATTGGCGCTGGCGGTGGTGTGATCCACGAACACACAGCCTGCCGGCGCCGTGCCGAAAGCACCATTGGCGCCGGTGAGCACCGCGCGCAAGTCATCGTCATTGCCCACGCAGGAGCAGACCACTTCGGCGTCCCGGGCGGCCAGCGCCGGGGTGGCCGCCGATTTGCCGCCGAAGGCCGCGACCCACTGCTCGGCCTTGCTTGCCGTGCGGTTGTACACGGTGACCTGATGGCCCTTGGCGGCGAGATGGGCCGCCATGTGATAGCCCATGACACCCAGGCCGATAAATGCAACACGCATGACTAGGAAACTCCAGGACCCGCGGTGAGCGCGGGCGAATGTGACAAAGTGGGCAGCCCCCCCGAAGCCGGGAATGCTGCCATTCTTGCAATGCAGCGTCAACAAGCCTTGCCGGTGCTCCCGGTTGTCAGCATGCGGGCGATCGACGCGGCTGTGGCGGGAGCAAATTGTTGCACGCACTCGCGCGTCAGCGCCAGCGTGTAGGCCAGCGCCATGATCCGATTGTCGAAAGTCCGGTTGAGCATGAATTGTGAGGAGAGCTCCATGCCGTTGCCCGGCTTGCATAAGCGGACGAGTGCGCCCCAGCGGCCGTCCTCCACCGGCAAGATATCCACGTCAATCGCATATTCTCCCTCCGTGCAGGTCCAGGCGGGCCCCGCGAGCCGCCGTTCCGCTTTGTCAGTCACCATGTCGTTCCTCCGCGCTTTTCTGGCGAGAATCCCCGCGCACCGGGCCGTCCCGATGCCATGACTCCCGCTTCCTGGTCCGCGGTCATTGCCACGGGCCATGACTTCCTTGCAGGCGCCGGGCTATTTGCCGGCATCCTGCGCATGTCCGCCAGCGGGCACACCGCGCAGGCGCGGCAACCTGCTGGCATGTTCGGCGTTGACGGCGCCATCGGGTATGCGTCCGCGCAGCAGGTCTTCCACCTGGCGCACGGCATCCATGGCCTGGTGTTCGGCGGACTGCGGCGTCAGCCCGCCGATATGCGGCGTAGCGATGACGAGCGGGTGGCGGGCCAGGGCGAGGGAGGGTGTCTGATCGTGCCCCCGCCCGACATCCAGCGCGCACCCGCCGAGATGCCCCCGGTTCAGCGCGTGCAGCAGTGCCGGCTCATCCACCAGATCACCACGTGAGGCGTTGATGAAGCAGGCGCCGCGCTTCATGGCGCTGAAGGCGCCGCGATCGAACAGATTGAGGGTGCCCGGCATGACCGCCGCAAGGCAGACCACGAAGTCGGCGCGCGACAGCAGGGTGGGCAAGTCCAGGCGCTCCAGCGCGAGGTCATCGACGTCCGCATAGGGATCGCTGACCAGCACCTTCATGCCGAGTGCGCGGCCGAGCGAGGCGAGATAGCGGCCGATGGTGCCGTAGCCCACGATGCCGAGGCTGGCGCCCCGCAGCTCGCAGCCCATCGCGGGCGTCGCGTGGCCCCAGTTGTGATAGCTGGCGCTGGCCCGGCTGATGCCGCGGCCCAGGTCGATCATCACTCCCACCACCCATTCGGACACCGAGGCGGCGAAGCCGGGCGAGGCTCGCGTTACCAGGACGCCGTGACGGCTCGCCGCCTGGACGTCGATCTCCCGTATGTCCACGGCAACCCGGCACACCGCCACCAGGTCCGGCAGTGCCTGGAACACCGCGGCGGGCACCGCCAACTCGCGCGAGGCGACAATGATGTCGCAGCCGGCCGCGGCGCTTGCCAGTTCGTCCGGCGCGAGCCCGGCCTCGCTGTCATTAAGCCTGAGAGTGGCCACCGCACCGAGCCTGGCGAGCGCGCGGCCGCTGAAGTACAGCGCACGCGCGCTGGGCCCGTGCGTCAGGCAGATCGTGCGCATGACAGCCGTCTTGCATGGCTTCGATACATTCCGCGTCCTCGCCGTCTTAATCAACACTTTAGTAAAACGATTTAGTAAATCGGTTTACAAGATCATAGGCGAATGCCTGGCAAATGCAAGTGGGTACCGGAACGGGCCAGGACGACGGGCTTTGTGGCGTTCAGCCAGGGGATCACCAGAGGCCTGCCTGCACCGCATCGGGTTCGGCGCAGGCAGGCGAGACCCCAGCGGCCCTTGCCCGGCCCGCCACCGCCTGCCTGCCCGGCACCGCTGCCAGCAAGGCCTGCGTGTAYGGATGGCGGGGCGAGCCAAACAGCGCTGCGGTAGCCGCTTGCTCCACCACGCGCCCGTCCTTCATGACGGCGACGCGGTCGCAGACCTGGGCGGCCACGCGCAGGTCGTGCGTGATCAGGATCAGCGACAAGCCGGTGCGCGAGCGCAGGTCGTCGAGCAGCGCCAGGACCTGGGCTTGCACGGAGACGTCCAGCGCCGAGACTGGCTCGTCGGCCACCAGCACGTCAGGCTCGAGCGCCAGCGCCCTGGCCAGGCCGATACGCTGGCGCTGGCCGCCGGAGAATTCATGCGGATAGCGGTCGAGCGCGCTGGGGTCCAGTCCCACCAGCTCGAACAGCTCAGCCGCTCGCTGGCGTGCCCGCAGCGGGTGCTCCCCGTGAATCAGCGGTCCCTGCGCAACGAGTTCCCCCACGCGCCGGCGCGGGTTGAGCGAACCGAACGGGTCCTGGAACACCATCTGGATACGGCGGGCGCGTTGCCGGCGCCGCGCCGCGCCGCCGGCGAGAAGATCTTCGCCATCGAGCCGCAGGCTGCCGCGGTCCGGGTCTAGCAGTCCCACCAGACAACGTGCCAGTGTGCTCTTGCCGGAGCCGCTCTCGCCCACGATGCCCAGCGCGCCGCCGCGCGGCAGCGTCAGGCAGACCTGGTCGAGTGCATGGACCTGGCGCTGGCCCCGGTCGAGCCAGCTGCCGCTGCGATAAGTCTTGCCGATACCGTCGATGGCGAGCAGCGTGTCACCCGCCACCACGCGTGGCGCCGGCGGCTCCAGCGCGGGCACGGCGGCCAGCAGCGCCTGGGTATAGGGGTGCCGGGGCCGCGCCAGGATCTCGGCGGCGGGCCCGGTTTCCACCACTTCCCCCTGGCGCATGACCGCGATGCGGTCGGCGATCTCCGCCACCACGCCGAAGTCATGCGTGATGAATAGCACCGCCGTGCCTTTGCGCTTCTGCAGTTCGCGGATCAGCCGCAGGATCTGGGCCTGGGTAGTGACGTCGAGCGCGGTGGTGGGCTCGTCGGCAATCAGCAGGCTGGGTTCGAGCGCCAGCGCCATGGCGATCATGGCGCGCTGGCGCTGCCCGCCCGACAACTCGTGCGGGTAGGCGCCGGCGGCAGCATGTGGCTGCGGGATCTGTACGTCTTCCAGCAGACTCAGCACCTTGCGCGCGATTTCCGCCTTGCCCAGCCGGGTGTGGGTGCGGAACACCTCGCCAATCTGGTCACCGATGGTGCGCAGCGGGTTGAGCGCCGTCATCGGCTCCTGGAAGATCATGCCGATGCGGGCGCCGCGTATGCGCCGCAACCCGGCTTCGGACAGGGCCGTGAGCTCGCGGCCTTCGAACAGGATGTGGCCGGCGCTGCGCCGCACCCCGTCGGGCAGCAAGCCAAGCACGGCGCCGGCGGTCATCGACTTGCCGGAGCCGCTCTCGCCGACCACGCACAGGACTTCGCCAGGCGCCAGCGCCAGCGAGACGTTGTTCAACGCCAGCCCGCGATCGGCGCCGGCAGGCAAGGCGACGCTCAGCGCGTCGATACTGAGAAGAAAGGGCAAGGGTCCGCTCATGGGCGCTTCAGCCTGGGGTTGAGTGCATCGTTCAGGCCTTGTCCGACCAGCGACACCGCCAGCACGGTCAGCAGGATGGCGATGCCGGGGATGGCCGACACATACCATTGCGAACGCAGCACGCCGCGCCCGCCGCCGATCAGGTTGCCCCAGGAGGCCACGTTCGGGTCGGACAGGTTGAGGAAGGCCAGCGCGCTTTCCAGCAGGATGGCCAGCGCCATCACCACGCTGGCGTACACCACCACCGGCGGCAGCGCATTCGGCAGGATCTCGCGGAAGATGATCTGCAGGTCGCGCATGCCCAGCGCGCGGCACGAGTGGACGAAGTCGCGGTTGCGCAACGTCAGGAACTCGGCACGGGTCAGCCGTGCCGTGGCGGGCCAGGATACGGCCCCGATCGCCAGCGTCACGGTGGCGATGCCGGAGCCGAATACCGAAACCAGCACCAGCAGCAACAGGAAGCTGGGCAACGTCTGGAAGCCTTCGGTCAGCCGCATCAGCAGGTTGTCGGCCCAGCCGCCGTAATAACCGGCGAACGCCCCGATCAGGATGCCGATGCAGACGGCGATTAGCGTGGCCACGAAGCCGATCAGCAGCGATACGCGCGCGCCATGGAAAATCTGGGCGGCAATGTCGCGGCCGGTCTGGTCGGTGCCGAGCCAGAAGCGCGGGTCCTCCAGCGGCCATTGCAACGGGCGCCCGGCCAGCGAAAGCGGGTCGGCCGGGAACAAGAGCGGGGCGGAGGCCGCCATGGCGATGACCGCCAGCAACACCAGCAGGCCGACGAAGGCGGCCGGGTTGCGCAGATAGCGTTGGAGCAGCTTCATGCCTTGCGTTCGTGAAGGATGCGGGGGTCGAGCAGCGCATACAGCATGTCGACAATGAAATTGATCGCGATCACCAGCAGCGCGCTGATAAAGACAATGCCCAGCAGGGTGTTCAGGTCGCGCTGCACCACCGAGTCATAGGCAAGCCGGCCCAGGCCGGGCAGTGCGAACACGCTCTCGATCACCACCGAGCCGCCCAGCATGGTGCCGAACTGCAGCCCCGCCAGCGTCAGCAGCGGCAGCAGCGCGTTGCGCAAGACATGCCGCACCAGCACCGCGTATTCCGCCAGCCCCTTGGCACGTGCGCTGCGCACGAAATCCAGGCTCAGCACTTCGAGCATCGACGCGCGCATGATGCGCAGGTAGATGGCCAGGTAGATCAGCGCCAGCGTCACGGTGGGCAGTACCAGGTGCCACGCGATGTCGGCGATGCGCTCCAGCCCCTTGTATCCTGCGGCCACATCCATGTAGCCGCCCGGCGGCAGCCACCCGAGGTGGATGGCGAACACCACGATGCCCATCAGGCCGAACCAGAACGACGGCGTGGCATAGAACACCAGGCCGAGCATGGACACCAGCGTATCCGGCCAGCGGCCGGCCCGGCGCGCCGCGGCGACGCCAAGCGCGACGCCGCACACGGCGGCCAGCACCTGGGCACAGCCCATCAGCAGCAGCGTGACTGGCAGGCGCTCCAGGATCACCGCTGCCACCGGCTTGCCATAGATGGCGGAGTAGCCCAGGTCCAGATGCACGAGACGCCACAGGTAGCGGCCGAGCTGCACCGTGGTGGAGGCGTCCAGTCCGTAGAACTGCCGCAACTGGCCAATGACCGCCGCATCGGCGCCACCCATCTCCGCCACCAGCGCGTCGACGGTGTCGCCGGGGGCGAATTGCAGCAGCAGGAACAGGCCGCACAGGATCAGCAGCAGGGATGGCAGGCTGGCGGCCAGCCTGCGCAGCGCGAGCAACAACACACGCATGGCCGGCTCAGGCCGAAAGCCAGGTGTCATACCAGCTGCTGGAGGGCCAGCGCGGCGTGTTGTGGTCGTTGTGCACGCGCTTGCTGGTGATCGAGTAGAACTCGCGCTCCGTCACCATCCAGACCGGCAGCTCGTCGTTGACCTCCTTGACCCATTCGGCATAGAGCGCCTTGCGCCTGGCCGGGTTGATTTCCGAAGCGGCATCGTCGATCAGCTTGTCGACCTTGGCCGATTGCCAGCCGTACTGGTTGGTCCAGGGCGCGCCCTTGGGGCTGCCGGAGCGGTACCAGACGGTGGTCGAGACCGCCGGATCGCCGCGGTACTGGTGCCAGCCCGTGGCCAGGTCGAAATTCCAGTCGCGGTAGACGGTCGACAGCGCGCCGGCGATGTCGAGCTGCTGCACCGTGACCTTGATGCCCACCTGGGCCAGCGACTGCTGCACGAAGGTGGCGAACAGCGGCACGTCCTCGCCGTTCTGGATCGGCACCAGCTTGAGCGTGAAGCGGTTGCCGTCGGCGCCGCGCTTGAAGCCGGCTTCGTCGAGCAGGGCCTCGGCGCGCTTGCGGTCGAACGGGTAGGGCTGCTTGCCACCCGGATAGAAGGACGACGTCGAGGGGATCGGGCCGGTGGCCGGCTTGGCGGTGCCGTACAGGAAATTCTTGATGAAGAACTCCACGTCAATGGCGTGCGCGATGGCGCGGCGCACCCGCACGTCCGACAGCTCCTTGCGGYGCACGTTGAACTCCAGCGTGTTGTTGTACGAATTTGCCTCCAGGCCCTTGGTGGACACCTTGAAGCGACCGTCTTTCTTGAAGCGCTCGAGGTCGGCCAGCCCCACGTGCGAATAGGTGGTCAGCTGTGCCTCGCCGGTTTCGATCGCGGCGGCAGCGGCTGATTTGTCGGTGACGATGCGCCACACCACGCGGTCCAGGTAAGGCGTGTTCTTGCGCCAGTAAGCGGCATTGCGCTCGGCGATCACGAACTGACCGCGCTCATACTGGACGAAGCGGAAGGGACC
>NZ_JBFTLX010000224.1:0-11986 GCF_056396665.1 Cupriavidus sp. 05T313
CCCGCTACGCGCCCCGCTACGCGCTGATGACCCAGCACGAGGAAATCCACTGCAGCCAGTTCCCCGGCTCGCTGGTGGGTCCCATTTTTGCCGAGCAGATCGAAGTCACGATCCGCCATCACGCGCTGGAATCCGGCTGCTTCGTGGTAAATGCCACCGGCTGGCTGACCGACGAGCAGATCGCCTCCGTGACCACCGACCCCGGCCTGCAAAAGGCACTGCGGGGCGGCTGCAACACCGCCATCGTGTCCCCGGAGGGCCAGCACCTGGCGCCGCCGCTGCGCGAGGGCGAGGGCATGGTGATCGCCGACCTGGATATGTCGCTCATCACCAAGCGCAAGCGAATGATGGATTCGGTGGGGCACTACGCCCGGCCGGAACTGCTCAGCCTCGCGATCAACGACCGGCCGGCGGCGACTGCCTCGCCCATGGCCGCCGCCTTCTCCAACTTCCACGGGAGCACCCAACATGAACTCCAGCGAGATGACGACGGCCTCGAGCCGGCTGTCGGTAACTGAACTTCGGACCGAGCTGCAATCGGTAGGGCTGCGCCTGCTGGACCCGGCGGCCGGTGCCGCCAGCCGGCGCGGCGGCGCGGGGCCGTCGGACCACAAGGCCGTGACCATCGACGGCGTGACCATCATGGTGCCTGTGCATACCAATACCGCGTGGCACTCGCCCTTCGTGGCGTCGTCGCCCGATGGCAAGGGCACCAGCGCGCTGATGCGCGGCACGATTCCGATTGCCAATATCAGCTTTCCGAAGGCGCCGCGCTTCTACGGCCTGCAGACGCTGGATGGCGTGCCTTACTCCCATATCGCCACGCTGCACAGCGCGGATGTACTGGCCACCACGGTGCTGCAGACCTGCATCCGCTACGAGAGCCGCCGCAAGACCTGCAAGTTCTGCGCGATCGGGCAATCGCTCGCGGCGGGGCGCACCATCGCGCGCAAGACGCCGGAACAACTGGCCGAAGTGGCGCGTGCCGCGGTGCTGCTGGATGGCGTCAGGCATATGGTGCTGACCACCGGCACGCCGCCCACGCCGGACCGGGGCGCCGCCATTCTTTGCGAAAGCGCGTTTGCGATCAGGGCGGCCGTCGACCTGCCCATCCAGGCGCAATGCGAGCCGCCCGACGACGACCGCTGGTTCGACCGCATGAGGGCGTCCGGCATCGATACGCTCGGCATGCACCTGGAAGTGGTGACGCCGGCCCTGCGCGAACGCATCATGCCCGGCAAGGCCGCGGTGCCCGTCAGCCGCTATATGGAGGCGTTCAAGGCCGCGGTGGCCGTGTTCGGCCGGGGGCAGGTGAGCACTTATATCCTCGCGGGGCTTGGCGACAGCGCGGAGACCATCCTGTCGATCTCGCGGGAACTGGTTGCGCTTGGCGTCTATCCCTTCGTGGTGCCCTTCGTGCCGATCACGGGCACCCCGCTGGAAGACCATCCGGCGCCGCCGCCGGAATTCATGAAGTCCATCCTCAAGCCGCTCGGCGCCATGATCGGCGCGGCGGGCATGCGCTCGGCGGATATCAAGGCGGGCTGCGGCAAGTGCGGCGCGTGTTCCTCCCTGTCTTCCTATGAAGAGGTGGCGGCATGAGCGACGACCTTTGCGTGGAGGTGCCTGCCGCGACCACGTTCCGCATTCGCTGGGCCGGGGCGCAGTGGGAGGCGGAGCAGGCCATGACGCTGCGCCGGGCGGTGTTCTGCCACGAGCAGGGCATCTTCACTGGCGACGACCGCGACGAGACCGACGCGCGGGCGCAACTGCTGGTGGCGGTGAAGTGCGAGGCGGATGCACCCGGGATGGTGGTCGGCACCGTGCGTATTCACGAGGATGCGCCTGGCGTCTGGTTTGGTTCCCGCCTTGCCGTGCACGCCGCGTATCGCAGTCACGGCAAGATCGGCGCCACGCTGATCAAGCTGGCGGTGAGCAGCGCGCACGGGCTTGGCTGCACGAAGTTCCTCGCGCATGTGCAGAGCCAGAACGTGCCGCTGTTCCGCCGTCTGCATTGGAACGTGCTGGCGGAGGAGACGTTGCTTGGCCGCCCGCACCACCTGATGCAGGCCGACCTGGACTACTACCCGGCTTGCCTGACGCCGCGCATCGGCATGCCGGCAATGGGAAGGAGCGGAGCATGAACGTCGCGCAGATCGTGGAAAGCCTGCGCGCCAGCCGCGGCTTCGGCCACAAGACCGATATCGCCGGGGTGCTGGCGTCGCTCGGCAGTGCGCTGCCGGGCGGGGTGCGCGATCTCGGCCAGGCCGTTGCCGTGGGTGACGACTGCGCCGCCATTGCGGACCATGATGGCTACCTCCTGTTCGCCATCGAGGGCATGGTCAGCGACTTTATCCATGCCAAGCCGTGGTTCGCGGGCTACAGCGCGGTGATGGTCAATGTCAGCGATATCTATGCGATGGGCGGCCGCCCGCTGGCGGTGGTGGACGCCATCTGGAGCGCGGGCGTGGCCGAAGCCGCCGAAGTGCTCAAGGGCATGGCGGCGGCTTCGGCCGCGTATGGCGTGCCCATCGTGGGTGGCCACAGCAACGCCCGCAGCGATCACGGCCAGCTTGCGGTGGCCATCGTCGGCCGGGCGCGCAGCCTGCTCTCCAGCTTCGCGGCGCGTCCGGGCGACCGGCTGCTGATGGCGGTCGACCTGCGCGGCGCCTTTGCCGAGCCGTATCCCTACTGGAATGCCTCCACCGGGGCGCCCGCCGGGCGGTTGCTGGCCGATCTTGAACTGCTGCCCGTGCTGGCCGAGGACGGCCTGTGCGCCGCGGCGAAAGACATCAGCATGGCCGGCACGCTGGGCACGGCGCTGATGCTGCTGGAGTGCTCCGGCGTTGGCGCCCGGATCGACCTGCACCGCATTCCGGCGCCGGCGGGCGTGCCGCTGCAGCGCTGGCTGACGGCGTTCCCGAGCTATGGCTTCCTGCTGGCCGTGCGCGAGCAGGATGCGGAGCGCGTGAGCGAGCGATTCCGGGCGCGGGACATTGCCTGCGCCGAGATCGGCGTCATCGACGATTCGCGGCAGGTCTCGGTCAGCGGCGCCGGCGAAACCGCGCTGTTGTGGGACTTCGCGCGCGATGCATTTATCGTCCCGCGGGCCGGTTGCCCGGCGCGGGACGCCACCCCCATCGATGCCTGAGGAGAGGCCATGCCAGTGACACATTTCCGGGTACGTTGGCCCGATCAGAGCGAGGTCACCTGTTATTCACCGTCGTCGGTGGTCAGCGAATTCTTTGTCGCGGGGCAGGACTACGCGCTGGAGGAATTCATGCGGCTTGCCAGGCTGGCGCTGACGAGCGCTTCGGAGCGCGTCAGGGCGAAGTATGGCTATGCCTGCTCGTCCGCGATGGATCAGCTTGAACAGATCGAGAACACGGCAACGCGTTTCAGCGCGCAGCTGGACGCCACCGTGCGCGTGCTTGGCTTCGGCCGTTAGCACGCATCCGAAAGCCTTAACGCATCTCACAGCAATCAACGAAGGACGCATCATGTCTGACACCCACAGCGAATCCCTGGCTACCTCCCCCAAACACTACAGCGTCATCGTGGTGGGCGGCGGCCAGGCCGGCCTGTCCATGAGCTACTACCTCAAGCAGGCCGGCATCGACCATCTTGTGCTGGAGAAGCACACCGTCACCCACACCTGGCGCAGCCAGCGCTGGGATGCCTTTTGCCTGGTCACGCCGAACTGGCAGTGCGCCTTGCCGGGCTATCCCTACCAGGGCGATGACCCGCACGGCTTCATGAAGAAGGACGAGATCACCGCCTATCTCGATGGCTTTATCGGCATGGTGAACGCACCGGTGCTGGAGCATACCGAGGTCCGTCGCGTGAAGCCGCTGGAGCGGGGTGGCTACCTTGTCTCCACTTCGCAGGGCGACTTCACCGCCGGGCAGGTGGTGGTGGCCTCGGGCGGCTATCACACGCCGATCGTGCCGCGCATGGCGGAGCGCCTGCCCGCCGGCATCCGGCAGCTCCAGTCCTCCGAGTACCGCAGCCCGCAGGCCTTGCCGGAAGGCGGCGTGCTGGTGGTGGGCTCCGGCCAGTCCGGCGCGCAGATCGCGGAGGACCTGCACCTGGCGGGCCGCAAGGTGTTCCTGGCTGTCGGCCAGGCCCCGCGCTGCGCGCGCTTCTACCGTGGCCGGGACGTGGTGGACTGGCTGGCCGACATGCAGTACTACGACATGCCGGTGCAGGAGCATCCGCTGCGCGAAGGCGTGCGCGACAACACCAATCACTACGTGACCGGCCGCGATGGCGGGCGCGATATCGACCTGCGCAAGTTCGCCACCGAAGGCATGGAACTGTTTGGCGCGCTGGAAGACTTCCATGACGGCAAGCTGCGCTTCACGCCGAACCTGAAAGCCAACCTCGACGATGCGGACGACACGTACAACCGCATCAACGCCAGCATCGACAAGTTCATCGACAAGCACGGCATCGCCGCGCCGGCCGCCAGCACGTATGCGCCGGTATGGACGCCGGGCGAGGAACGCTGGGCACTGGACCTAGCCGAGGCCGGCATCGGCGCCATTGTCTGGTGCATCGGCTTCCGCCCGGATTTCAGCTGGCTGGAGGCACCTGTCTTCAATGGGCGCGGCTATCCTGGCGACGTGCGCGGCGTGACGGCGCAGGATGGCCTGTACTTCCTTGGCTTGCCGTGGCTGCACACCTGGGGCTCCGGGCGCTTTTCCGGCATCGCCCGCGATGCCGAATACCTGGCGGCAATAGTCAGCGAAAAGCTCGGCGCGCAAGCACTGGCGGCCTGACATGTTTGACGCGCGCACAAGCTATGTCGCCGGCATGCCGAACCTGTCCTATACCGGCCTGTCGGAGAACTGGCTGCTCAAGGCGTGCGGCGACCTGCACTGGCAGGGCCTGGCGGAGCTGTCCGGCCAGGCCCTGCCGGAGTTCAGGGACGCGGAAGGCAACAAGGCTTACGCGGCCTTCACCGCGATCCGGTTGCGGGAGGCCTCGCTCGAAGCGCTTGGCGAGAACGCGGCATTCTCCGTGGACACGCGGTTGATGCGGGTGGCCGGCGCACGGCATTTCAGCTCGCACGAACTGATGCTGGAAGGCGATGGCTCTGGCGCCAGGCGCGCGCAGGTATCGATGGTATCCACCTTTATCCGGCGCCAGCGCGAGCGGGACAACCGCTCGGTGGTCAGGGCCGCGTTCAACATGCCTGTGGATGGGCCGCCGCCGGCAGCGGCGGTGGAAATGGCCGCGCTGGCCAAGCGCTTTCGCGCGGGAGACTGGGGCGGGCATCTTGGCCTGGAGCAGACCCGGCACCATGGCCGGTACACGGCCGAGTACCTGCCTTGCCCCTATGGCGACTTCAACGGCGCGGACCTGCTTTACTTCGCCAACTTCCAGGCCATTGTCGATCGTGCCGAGTGGCAATGGCAGCGTTTCGAGGAGCCGCCGACGGTAGCGGCGCGGGACCTGTTCTTCCACGGCAACGTCAACCTCGGCGAAGCGCTGGAGTTGTCGTTCTCCGCCGTGGATATCCGGCCGGACGGTCTTGCGCACTGGTGCGAGATCCGGCGCGGCAGCGATGGCGAGAAGATTGCCGACGTGGTGACGCGCAAGCGATGGAGAGTGCGATGAGCATTGGCGCAGAGCCGCCGGACACGGCACGCGCGGTGCCGCGCAAGACCGTTTATACCGCCGCCGACCTGGAGGGGCTGGCGCACCTCGGCAGCCTGCCGGGTGAGGCGCCGTTCGTGCGCGGCCCCCATCGTTCGATGTATGCGGGCAAGCCGTGGACCATCCGGCAGTACGCGGGCTTTGCCGATGCCACCGCCTCCAACCTGGCGTTTCGCCAGGCGCTGGAGCAGGGCGCGCAGGGTTTGTCGGTCGCCTTCGACCTGCCGACCCATCGCGGCTACGACTCGGACCATGCGCTGGCACAGGCGGACGTCGGCATGGCCGGCGTGGCGATCGATTCGGTGGAGGACATGAAGCGCCTRTTCGACGGCATCGCGCTGGACCGTGTCTCGGTGTCGATGACGATGAGCGGGGCCGTGCTGCCGGTGCTGGCGGCTTTCCTGGTGACGGCGGAAGAGGCTGGCATCCCCCTCGGGCAACTGAGCGGAACCATCCAGAACGACATCCTCAAGGAGTACATGGTCCGCAACACCTGGATCTTCGCGCCCGGGCCGTCGATGCGGATCTGCGCGGATGTGGTGGCCTACCTGGTGCGGCATGTGCCCAGGTTCAACGGCATGTCGATCTCCGGCTACCACTTTCAGGAGGCCGGGGCGGACCCGGTGCTGGAACTGGCGCTGACGCTGGCCAACGGCGAGGAGTACGTCAGGCAGATCCGCGCGCGCGGGCTGGATGTGGATGATTTCTGCGGACGGCTGAGTTTCTTCTTCGGCGTGGGCACGGACTTCTTCACCGAGATTGCCAAGCTGCGCGCCGCGCGTCTGCTGTGGTGCGAAATCGTCCGTGGCCTCGGCGGCACTACGGACCGGGCCACCACGCTGCGCACGCACTGCCAGACTTCGGGATGGTCGCTGACGGCGAAGCAGCCCGAGAACAACATCGTTCGCACCACCGTGGAGGCGATGGCGGCGGTGTTCGGCGGCACGCAGTCGCTGCACACCAATGCGTACGATGAAGCGCTGGCGCTGCCCAGTGCCGATTCGGCCAGGCTGGCGCGGGACACGCAACGGATCCTGCAGCACGAGATGGGCCTGTGCGATATCGCCGACCCCTGGGCCGGTTCCTACATGATGGAGTCGCTGACCGCGCAGGTTGCCGGGCAGGTGCGCGCGCTGATGGCGGAGATTGCCGCGTGTGGCGGCGTGCTGGCGGCCATCGAGTCCGGCTGGGTGCATGGGCTGATCCATCGCGCCGCCCTGCGGACGCAGGCGGATATCGATGGCGGCAAGCGCGTCATCGTTGGCGTCAACCGCTACCAGGCGGCGGCCGGGGAGGCGCCGGCCTGCCTGGAGATTGACGGACGGCAGGTGCGGGCGCATCAGCGCGAGCGGCTGGCGGCGCTGAGGGCGGGGCGTGACGGCGAGGCCGTGGCACAGGCCCTGTACGCGCTGACGAAGGCGGCGCGCAGCGGGCAGGGCAACCTGCTGGCCCTGACCATGGACGCCGTCCGCTGCCGGGCGACAGTTGGCGAGTGCACGCGCGCGCTGGAGCAGGCGTGGCCGCGCTACACGATGGTCCCGGCCTACGCGGCGGGGGCCTACGCCGCCGCGCGCGACGCGGCGCCGGCCTGGGAAGCCGCCTGCGCGCAGGTCCGCAAGCTGCACGCGTGCCTGGGCCGCCCGCCAAGGATGCTGCTTGCCAAGCTGGGACAGGACGGCCACGACCGTGGCGCGAAGGCGGTGGCGGCGGCGCTCGCCGACGCCGGTTTTGCCGTCACGCTGGGCCCGCTGTTCCAGGCGCCGGAGGAAGCCGCCGCGGTGGCCGCGCAGGGCGGCTTCGACGCCTTGGGCGTCTCCACGCTCGCCGGCGCCCACCTGGACCTGCTGCCCCGCCTGGTCGACGCGCTGCGCCAGCGCGGGCTGCGCGCCCCGGTGTTTGCCGGCGGCGTGATCCCCGCCGGCCACGTCAGGCAACTGCGGGACATTGGCGTGCGCGCCGTGTTCGGGCCGGGGGAGGCGATGGAAGCCATCGTTGCCGGCATAGCGCGGGAACTGCTCGGACTGCTCGGCCAGGTCATGCGCGCGGTGCCGCAGCCATGACGCCGCCGCCCAGCGTGCGCGGCAAGGCAACCTTGTCCCGCGCCTGGGCGCCTGTCAGGGCGGGTTTGTCGCCAGCAAACTATTTGCGGGCTAACGGATTCGGCGTGGGTTCTCCGATCTTGGTCAGCGTATTGCGGTCGGTGTGGTGGAACGGTTCTGTCTTGCCGCGGATCATGAGAACCGTGTCCTCGTCGTAGGACCACGTTCCGTTCTCGTTGATGGTCACTTTGATACGGAACTCGACCGTGTCGAACGCGAGTTCGAGAAAGGGATTGGAGCTGATGCCGGCGGTGCTGGATCCCTTCGTTGCAACCAGTTCGAACGCCTTCGCGTCGGCGGRTGCCTTGCCCATGGCCATGACGGTCTGGCCGCGTGGAATCGTAAGCGTGTGGATGATGTTCCCGGTAGCAGGCTCCCAAAGCCAGTAACCCACTTGTTCGTGATACGTCTTCACCTGATCCGGCTTGGTGATATGCGTGTGATAGCGCAAACCATAGAACAGTTGTGGCCCGTTGGTCTGGGGGTCGACCGGCTGAAGCTCGATTCGCTCGACGAACGCCTGCTTTCGCGGTCCATCCACCTTGGGCTTGACGTCCAGCCCACGCGTGCCTTGCCAGATACCGGCCATGCCTGTCAGCGGCCCGAGATTGCTTAGCGTGTCGACATCCAGATCGGAGGGTTCCGTGTAGATGTCATGCAGTTGTGCCGACTGTTCAACCTGGTCTGCCGGTTTCGACTCTTCCATTGCTATCCCCTGACTCAGTACTCAAGAAAAGAAAATACCGCCGCGCAGCGGCCGGCCGCGAAAGACGCGGGTACTTGAAGTTCACTTTTTCTGGCGTCGGCCAGGGCCATCCGGTGGTTCCCTGGGATTCTCGCTGCGCTCGGCGGGCGTGCCGATTGTACCGGTCCAATCACGTGCATGTCCCGGGCCGGTGAACCTGGCCCGGGGAGCACCCGTGAACACCCGGACGGCCCGGGAAGTTGTCGCTGGAAAGATCGAGGCAAAGTGCTAGGCTTCATAGTCAGCCAGGCACGGCAACGGGCCGTGCGAGATCGCCAGTACCCTGTCCGATGCCATCACGAAGTGGCCTGTCAAAAGGGGAAAGCCATGGATACCGAGGCGCGGGCCGATGAAGGCGGGCAAGGCATCCCGGAGCCATCCGGCCCGGCATTGCCGGGACAGGTAGTGCTTGTGCTGCAAGGCGGTGGAGCGCTTGGTGCCTACCAGGGCGGCGTCTACCAGGCGCTGCACGAGGCGGGCATCGAACCGGACTGGGTCATTGGCACGTCGATCGGGGCGATCAATGGCGCGATCATCGCCGGCAACAAGGCCGCGGACCGGCTTTCCCGGCTGCGGCAGTTCTGGGAGCAGGTTGCCCGGCGTGGTCCGTTCGAGATGACCAGTCTCTTACCCGGAGCCGACAACAAGCTCGCGGACCTCGCCACGGTCATGCAGGGCATCCCCAACTTTTTCGTGCCCAATCCCGGCGCGTGGTTCGGCCTGCATGCGCAGCTTGGCGTCGAACGGGCCGGATTCTATTCGACCGACCCGTTGCGCGAGACGCTCCTTTCGCTCGTGGATTTTCCTTACCTGAACCAGAAGCACACGCGGCTGACCGTGGGCACGGTCAATGTGTGCAGCGGGCAGATGCATTACTTCACCAACCGCGATATCGCCGTCAGCCTTGAGCACGTGATGGCATCCGCGGCATTCCCGCCAGGGTTCCCGGCCGTGTGTATCGAAGGCGAGGCCTATTGGGACGGCGGTATCTGCTCGAACACGCCGCTTGAAGCCGTGCTCGATGATTATCCGCGCCGCAGTTCAGTCATCTTTACCGTGCAGCTATGGCCGGTGCGAGGGCCGGAACCGCAGACGCTGTGGGACGCCATGGGCCGGCAACGGGACATCCAGTATGCGAGCCGGGCGGAGACCCAACTGGCGCGGCAGAGGCAACTGCACCGGCTGCGCCATGTGATTCGCGAGCTGGCCAAGTACATTCCGGAGCCCGAACGGCAATCGGCCGCGGTCAAGGAGTTGCTGGGCTGGGGCTGCCATACCACCATGCACGTGGTGGAACTGAATGCGCCGCCGTTCGGGGGCCAGGATCTTTCCAAGGACATCGATTTCACCGCGAGCGGTATCGAAGCGCGCTGGAGCGTAGGCCATGCGGATGCCAGGCGGGCCATCGGGCTCGCGCCCTGGCGCGGGGTCATGGATCCCATCGAGGGGATTGCCGTGCACGATACCGCGCCGGCGCCGGCATGAGCGCGCCGGCCTGCCGGGCGGCCCCCGGCACGAACCCCTCCGGTTAGTCGGGATTCATTGCCCGCGGCCGGCGGCTGGGATATCGTTCAGCCTGGCTCGCGGCGGGTGCGGCAACGTATGCGCCGGGGCCGCCTCCACAAAAGGGGAGACCATTACGGCTCACGGCCTCCCGTACTTCAGCCACCGCACGCCGGGCCGGAGTTCGCCATGGACACCCAAGAGCGGACGATCCCTCGGCAGGACAGCGCTGGCGTTTATCGCGACCCGATGCAAGGTGCCTGCCGCAGGCACCGCGCCGGGGCCATCATTGACGTAGTCTTGTTTGGAGAGTGATCCCCATGCCCGCATTCCGTTCCGAAACCGACTCGATGGGCGCCATCGACGTACCCGCGGATCGCTACTGGGGCGCGCAGACGCAGCGCTCCACCATCAATTTCCCGATCGGCGTCAGCCGCTTCCGCTGGCAGCGGCCGGTCATTCGCGCGCTGGGCATCCTCAAGCGCGCGGCGGCCGAGGCGAACGCCGAGCTGGGCGAGCTGCCTGACGACCTGGCCCSCCTGATCGTGCAGGCGGCCGACGAGGTCATCGCCGGCAAGCTGGACGATCATTTCCCGCTGGTGGTGTTCCAGACGGGGTCCGGCACGCAATCGAACATGAACGCCAACGAGGTGATCTCCAACCGGGCCATCGAGCTTGCCGGCGGCGAACTCGGCAGCAAGAAGCCGGTGCATTCGAACGACCACGTGAACCGCGGCCAGAGCTCCAACGACACGTTCCCGACCGCCATGCACATCGCCGTGGTCGAGCAGATCCACACCAAGCTGTTCCCGGCGGTGAGCGCCCTGCGCGATACGCTGGCCGCCAAGGCGCAGGCCTACCAGGACATCGTCAAGACGGGCCGCACGCATTTGCAGGACGCCACGCCGATTACGCTGGGGCAGGAAATCAGCGCCTGGGTCGCGCAGATCGATTTTGGCCTGAACGCCGTCAAGACAGCGCAGCCGGGCCTGCTGGAACTGGCCATCGGCGGCACGGCGGTCGGCACCGGGCTGAACGCGCATCCGCAATTCGGCGCGCGCGCCGCGGCCCACATTGCCACGCTCACCGGCCATCCGTTTGTCGACGCGCCGAACAAATTCTTCGCCCTCTCCGCGCACGATGCGCTGGTGCAAACCTCCGCCGCGCTGCGCACGCTCTCCGGCGGCCTGATGAAGATGGCGAACGACGTACGCTGGCTGGCCTCCGGCCCGCGCTGCGGCATTGGTGAACTCAACATCCCGGAAAACGAACCGGGCTCCTCGATCATGCCGGGCAAGGTCAATCCGACCCAGTGCGAAGCGATGACCATGGTGTGCGCGCAAGTGTTCGGCAACGATGCGACGGTGGCCTTCGCCGGCAGCCAGGGCAATTTCCAGCTCAACGTGTACAAGCCGGTGATGGTCCACAACGTGCTGGAAAGCATCGAGCTGATCGCCGACTCCTGCCTCGCGTTCAACGATCACTGCGCGATCGGCATCGAGCCGAACCTGCCGAAGATCGCGGAGAACCTCGACAAGAACCTGATGCTGGTGACGGCGCTGAATCGCCATATCGGGTATGACAAGGCGGCGGCGATTGCCAAGAAGGCGCATAAGGAAGGGCTGACGCTCAAGGGGGCGGCGCTGGCGCTTGGTTATCTGACGGAGGAGGAATATGCGCGGTGGATTGTGCCGATTGAAATGACGCATCCGAATAAGGATTGAGGGGGAGGTGGGCTGCTGGTCGGGCGGCGGGGGGCTGAGTTTTGGCGCTTCTAGCTGCTGTCGCGGCTGTACGGGGTTGGCCGTTTACGCACACGGAGGTGTCACTTTTCTTTACTCGCGGCGTGTGTCAAGGTAGTTGTCGCCTCAGCCGTTACGCTGCTTGCTTGTAATTCTCTGCGTTTTTCTGCGCTCGCTCCGGGTTCAGGTACACCGCATCTGGGAGTTCCCAGTTGCGGATGCCCGCGCTCCAACGC
>NZ_JBFTLX010000225.1:0-16087 GCF_056396665.1 Cupriavidus sp. 05T313
TGGGAAAGCCGGGCCGCGGTGCTCGCCAGCGCCTCGGCGCACTGGCTGCGCCATACCGCGGGGTCGCACATGACCGACCAGCAGGTGGACCTGCGTTTCGTGCGGGACAATTTCGGGCACGCTTCCATATCGACCACCAGCGCCTACCTGCACACCGAAGACGATGCGCGGCATGAGGCCACGCAGGAACGTCACCGGATTGGGTGGACGCGTTAGGGCTAGCTCCCCTGCTGGCCTTCCTCTTATTTCCGCCGGGGGCAAGAGCTTACGGAAAACACCCCGTTTCATGACGCGGAATTTCCAACGAGATTGTGAATTTTCCAACGGCGTACCGCTCAGGTGCGCCGTTTTGCCATGGGCGGCAGGAATGCGTTGAGGCAAGCGGAGACGGATTCCGAACACCTTCGCGCCGTTTCACATCCTGGCTCAATCTAGCGATGAGCGGCGCGCAATGCGCGAATGAGCTTCTGCACTAGCTGTTCATGTTGCTCCAGCGCCTCTTCAAGCGTGCAGGCTCCGTAGCTCTCGTTTTCTTCCGCCACCTTCCCAACAACACGAGTYACGAACAGCGGTGTGTCCTTAGGTGCTGGCTCTGACACCCCGCGGAAACGGGTAGTGACCACGACGCCGCAGTCTTCCATCAGCGTGCGGCGGAAGATCAGTTCGTTTTCAGCCATCCAGCGCGACCACTCGTCCTGGTCCAACACCTGGACAGGCCGGTTCTCCGCATCCAGGATATAGAAACGACTCTGATCGGGATTTCATAGGAGGATGATCGGAGTGGGTTGCAGCCATTCAATGAAGCCCTCCGGCAGTTCGCCGAACGGTGCGCCATTGCGCAGCGCCCTTGGCTTGCGCTGCAGCACCGCCAGATAGTAGCGCTTCGTGCCTGCCGCGATCCTGGGCATGCAAAGGAAAGGCATGTTTTCCGAGATCCATGCCAATCAAGGTGACCTCGCACATGGCAGGCCCCTCCAAGAAGTGACGCCTCCAGCCAAGGTGAAGCGTCAGGGATCGGGCTGATCAATTCACGCTGGCGACTCTCACCGCGCCAACGGCCCGCAAACAATGTCCGTTTGGCGCTATCACACACGCAGCATGAATTCCGCAAAGGCCTCCGAGTCAAGCGGGCGGCTGACTAGATAGCCCTGAATGGCATCGCATCCGGCATCCTTCAACTCCGCCGCCTGGCGTTGGCACTCGACGCCTTCCGCGATTGTTTTCATTCCCAGCGAACGAGCGAGACCGACAATGCTTCGGATGATCGCCGACGCCTTCTCCGAATCGACCAGCGCTCGAACAAACGACTTGTCGATCTTCAGAGTATCGATGGGCAGTCGGACCAGATAGCCGAGACTGGAGTATCCAGAGCCGAAGTCGTCCAGCGATGTGGATATGCCGGCTAGCTTCAGCGCGGCAAGAACGGACGTTGCCTTTTCGATATCGCTCACCAGACTGTCCTCCGTGACTTCAATGTCGAGCATTGCGGGGGAGACGTCGTATGCCCTCGCGATACGGAGAATCATGTCTGTCAGTCCCCCACAGAGAAGTTGCCGAGCCGACAGATTGAGGCCGATCCGCGGTATGGACACACCCAGCCGTCGCCAGGTACCGATATGCCGGCAAACTGCATTGAGCAGCCATTCGACGAGGGCGCCTTCATATGGGGACTCAAGTAGCACATCCAGGAATGCGTATGGCATCAGCAATCCTCGTTCAGGATGACGCCAGCGAAGAAGCGCCTCAGCACCGATTGGGGAAGCATCCGCGAGTGCTATCTGAGGTTGGAAATGAAGCTCGAACTGGTTCGCGGCAAACGCCTCACGAAGATCCATGCGCAAGGCAAGGCGGTCACGCATGCCCCGGTCGAGTGCGCCATCGTACGCGCGCACCTGAAATCGGCCAGATGACTTCGCTGCGTACATGGCCGTGTCGGCACGACTCAGCAATGCCTCGGCTGATTCCGGCGCTTCTCTCAGTAGCGCGATGCCAATGCTAGCCGACAGGGAGACTGACCTTCCGCATGCCTCGAATGGCATTGCGAGCTCACTGAGCACCGCATGCGCGAACGCTTCTGCCGCCTTTTCGGTAGTATCGCGTAACAGCAGAACAAACTCGTCGCCCCCTACGCGCGCGGCGAAAAATTCAGGTGCGAGAATTGCGAGTAGCCTTTTCGCAAAGCCGCGCAGCAGATCATCGCCGACAGCATGACCGAACGCATCGTTGACTTCCTTGAAATGGTCCAGGTCAATAAACAGCACCGCCAGGGAAGCAGCATGCGTAAAATCTGATGAAGCAGCCTCGGCGACCGCGCCTGATAGCGCTTCCATGCACTTGCGCCGGTTGGGCAAACCAGTCAGATAGTCGTGACTAGCTTCAAACTCCAACAGCGCCGCGTGCTCGTGTTCGCGCGTGACGTCGCGGAAGAGTACCGTGATGCCATCGTCGTGGGCAAATGAGCGAGCCTCAAACCAGGTGCCGAGCGGTGCGTAATAGTCAGTATGCCGACCGGGGAGTCCAGTTGCCGCCGTCTGCTGATAGACGCGGTAGTAGCCGGAGTCCACCAAGTCCGGGTAACACTGCCATATGTCGCGTCCCAGCAGGTTTTGCCGCTCCTGCTGCAAGTATCGTTCAGCTGTATGGTTGAGATAGGTGAAGCGCCACGATCTGTCTATCGACATGAATCCGTCGCTCAGGCTATCAAGCATGTCACCAAGGTGAGGCGGTGCGGGCCGTCGGGCGCCGGCATCTTTCGGGCGGGGAGGACAAGAGTCAGTCTGTCGTTCCATTTTGTTTGGGGCCATCTGTTCGCTTCGGACCCAAAGGCATCGCACGTGCGCAAACCATGGGCTCATTGCATTCTAGCCGCGTTTGCCACCGCTACGAACATTGGGATGCGCTCGCGCCCCCCCTGGCTTTCATGGGGATGATGCTGCCCCCGCATGCAAGTCGGTCATTCATCGTGTGTTGCGCTTGTTATCAAGCGGACGACAAAACGCGACCACCTGCCCCCCAGAGTTAGTCCATACACAACATCGTCCGAGGCCTCCCCCAGCAAGCTCATCATTTTCGCCGTCCCCTTCAAGCACCTGTCGGAGATTTTATGCGACGGCCCGGGCTGGATCTCTACGCTCCATTGTCGCCAAGGCGCCCTGCCGTCTCCGGAACGATGAACGCACCCACCAGGTAGATGATGGTGACAACCGCCAGGAAGATGCCCAGCACCATGGGCAGTTCGGCCGGGGTGCTGGCGCACAGCGAAGCAAACGTCGGCATCATGCCACCGACGGCAAATCCGATATTCCATGACAGCCCGGTCCCCGTGGCACGGATGCTGGTGGGGAACCGTTCGTTCAGGAAAATGAGGATCGGGGCAAAGCCGCTGCAGCCCAGCATGGCCAGCACCACGGCATACAGGCCGAGCGTGGTGGTGTCCGGCGCCGCCGGCATCCACTGGTAGAGCAGCGGCAGCACCATCACGTTCAGCGCGCCGATCAACAGGAAGGCTCGCTTGCGGCCGATCATCGTACTGAGGTGGCCGGCAAGAATCGATGCCACGATCACACCCAAACTGCTAGCCATCAGGATGGCGGCAGCCTCGCCAGCCGGTGYCTTCACCACCACCTTGAGGAAGGTCGGCAGATAGCCGGAGGTCAGGTAGTAGGCGCTGCCACCGCCCACGGTGAGCAGGATGTTGACGAAGAGGACGCCACGGTACTGGCGGGAGAAGATCACGCGCAGCGGGTTCTCAACCGGCGCGGCATGCCCCTTGGCCGCCTGCAACTGCTTCCACAGCGGAGACTCCTCCAGCGAGTTGAAGATGAACAGGCCGAGCAACGAGCTGATGATGCCGGAGAAGAACATGCAGCGCCAACCCCAGGCATCGAACGCTTCCCCCGGAAACAGCGCGGTCATCGCCATGTAGGTAATGGAAGCCAGCAATGCCCCGATGCCCGCGYCACCGCCACCGACCAGCCCGGAGACGGCGCCGCGCCAGGATGGGGGCACCGATTCGGTACCGATGGTGTGGGTGGATGCCACCACGCCACCAACGAAGATACCCTGCACCAGCCGGAGCAGGATAAACAAGGCTGGCGCAAGCAGCCCAACCTGACCCACCGTGGGCAGCAGGCCGAACGCCGCCGTGGACAAGCCAACGCCAGTGACGGCAACTACCATCGCCCCCTTGCGGCCGTGGCGGTCGGCATAAGAGCCGAAGATCGCCGAGCCGAGCGGCCGCATCAGCAGCGTCACGGCAAACGACGCATACACCGCCGCCAGCGACAGCATGGCGTGCTCCGACGGAAAAAACAGCCTGCCGATCACGGGCGCCACGAACAGCAGGATGAACAGGTCGAACAGGTCCAGCGCCCATCCCATGCACGACGCCGCCACGGCACCAAACACCTGGCGATTGCTCGCCGCTGGCAGCGCCTCGCTGATCGTCGCTGCACTCTTCTTTGCTACGGCTTCCATTGTTGTCTCCTTTGGCGCCAGCGGCGAGAAGCCGCGCAGTTCGTCGACCAGCGCATCGGTGGCGGCTTCCAGCTCGGCGTCTGCCACGCATTCCACGGCGATGCCCCACTCATAAGCCTGCTTGCCCGAGATGCGGCGCGAGCGCATCACGATGTCCTTGGTGCGGCCGATGCCCACCATCTTCTGCAGGCGCGCCGAGCCGCCCGAGCCGGGGATCTGGCCGAGCTTCTGCTCCGGCAGCGCGTACTGCGTGGTCTCGGTGGCGATGCGGAAGTCGCACGCCAGGGACAGCTCGAAGCCCACGCCAAAGCAGTAGCCGCGGTTGGCGGCAATCACCGGCTTGCTGCAGCGCGCCGGTGCCGCCACGTTCCAGGCCAGTTGCGAGACATGCTCGGGCGATGCCTCCAGGAAGCCCTTGATATCGCCGCCGCTGGAAAAATGCTCGCCTTGCGAACGCAGCACGATCACGCGCACGCGATGGTCGGCATCAAGCGCCTCAATGACGGCGCGCAACTGGTCGCGCGCTGCCATGGCGATCACGTTGTAGGGTGGACGGTGCAGGATGATGTCCGCACGCTCGCGCCCGGCATCGATCTCCACGGAGAAGCCGTCGAGTTGCTGGAGCCGCTGCTGGTCGGGATGGATCATCTCGGTTGCCTGGGTCATGTCTTACTCCTTGATGGTATCGACAGGCGCGGCGTCCGCTGCCTGGTTGGGGTTGGGATTAGGGTCGGGGCTCACGGAATGCGGGGCCAGCGCGTAGTCGCCGGCGGACAGCTTGCGGCGCAGGATCTTGCCAACCGGCGACTTGGGAATCTCCGCCACGAAGACGTAGTCGCGCGGGCGCTTGAAATTGACCAGGTCAGAGCCGCGGCAGTAGGTATCCAGGGCTTGCGCGTCGATGTTGCCGCGCGGCTTGACGAAAGCCACCACCTTCTGGCCCCAGCGCGGATCCGGCACTCCGGCCACCGCCACCTCATCTACCGCCGGATGCAGCGACAGCACCGACTCGATATCGACCGGGGAGATGTTCTCGCCGCCGCTGATGATCATGTCGTCCACCCGGCCGCTGACGAAGAGGTCGCCCTCGGCATCGAAGTAGCCGGTGTCGCCGGTGAAGTACCAGCCATCGCGCAGCGATTTTGCATTGGCGTCGGCGCGGTTCCAGTAGCCCTCGAAGGCCTCGTCGCCGCGCAGGTCGGCGATGATCTGGCCTTCCTCGCCGGTAGCCGCCAGATCGTCGGGTGAGCGGGCATCCAGGCGCACCACGCGCAGGCGCGTGTTGATACCGGCGCGCCCGGCGCTGCCGGGCTTGCGGGTGGCGCGCTGGTCCACGCTGAAGGTGTACACCTCCGACGAGCCGTAGTGGTTCACGAACAGCTCCGGCTCGAAGGCCTGCGCGAGGCGGCGCAGCAGGCCGTCGCTCATCGAGGCGCCGGCAAAGCCGAGCTTGGTCGCGCTGCGCACGACGGAGGCATCGAACCCCGGATCGGCCAGCAGGTCGTGGTATAGCGTCGGCACCAGGTACAGGCAGCTGATTCTGTGGGTGGCGATCTCCTTGAGCGCCTGCCCGGCGTTCCAGCGCCGCACGCAGACGAACAGGCCGTCCACCAGCGCCATTGCCAGCAGCGAGCGTACGCCCATGGTGTGGTAGAGCGGCATCACGCCAAGGGTGCGCTCACCATGGCGATACAGGTTCTGCGCCACGTGCGCCAGCGCCGCGGCACGCTCCTGCTGGTGGCGGCGCGGCACGCCCTTGGGCTTGCCGGTGGTGCCCGAGGTGTAGAGCATCAGCGAGACATCGCCCGCTTCTGCCACCGGGCCGCCATGCAGCGCAACGCTGTCCAGCAGCGAAGCGAAGGACATCGAGCCGCCAGCCGCGCAGTCCAGCGCTATGCAGGGCACGGCCTGCGCCGCCGGGCTGCCCAGCACCGCATCGGCGCTGACCGGCTCGAACACCAGCGCCTTGACGCCGGCATCCTGCACGCAGTAATCGAGCTCCTCCGGCTTGGCACGCCAGTTCAGCGGCACCATCACGATGCCGGCGAACTGGCAGGCCCAGTGCAGCGTCGCCATTTCCCAGCGGTTTTGCAGAACGGCCAGCAGGCGATCGCCCGGCGCCAGGCCGATCTCGCGCAGGCCGGACGCCACGCACCGGATGCGCTCGTACCATTGCGCATAGGTAAGCATCAGGTCGCCGTCGACAATGGCGGGCGCGTGCGGGCTGCGCTCCACGCTTTGCAGGAAGGTGCGGCCTAGATCAAGCATCGCAGGCCTCCTGGGTATCTACGCCGGCAGCAGCATAACGAGCCCGTGCACGGATCGCGGCTACGTCGAGCACGGCGGCCACGATGGGGGTGTAGCCCGTACAGCGGCACAGGTGGCCGGACAGCATGTCGCGCACCTGCGCTTCGCTGGGTTCCGGCACGCGCTCCAGGTAGTCCGCGCACGACATCAGAATGCCGGCCGTGCAGAAGCCGCACTGCAGCGCGTGGTGGCGGCGGAAGGCTTCTTGCAGATCGCCCAGTCCCTCGGCCGGCGCCAGCCCTTCGACGGTATCGATGGCCCGGTGCTCGGCCTGCACCGCCAGCATCAGGCACGAGCGCGCGGCAACGCCGTCGACGCGTACCGTGCATGCGCCGCAGACGCCGTGCTCGCAACCCACATGGGTGCCGGTGGCACCGAGCTCGTGGCGCAGGAAGTCCGACAACAGCTCGCGCGGCTCGCAATAGCCGCTGCGCTCGCGGCCGTTCAGGGTCAGGGTGATGCGGCGTTGCTCCTGGCGCTGCATCACCTCGGCGGGCTTGCCGGATACGGCGCCCTTGGTGGTCTTGCTCATTTTGCCTCCTCGATCACACGCATGCCCAGTTGCCGCACAAGGTGCCGGCGGTACTGCGCGCTGATATGGGCGTCGTCCTGCGCGCCCAGTTTCCAACTGAAATCGTTGATGGCCTCCTCCAGGTCCTTGCCCTGCAGGCGCGGCCAGGTTTCCAGCACCGGCCGGTCCGCCACGCCGCCAACCGCCAGCGCGATGGCGTCATCGGTCACGGTGGCCGCGCAGGCCACCAGCGCAAAATCGCCATGGCGTGCGGAGAACTCGGCAAAGCCGTAGCGCGCGCCGGGGCGCCGCAGCGGAAAGCGCACCGCCTCCACCAGCTCGTCGGGCTCGCGCGCCGTCATCAACATGCCCTGGAAGAAACTGGCCGCAGGCAGCACGCGGCGGCGGCGGGCTGAACGCAACACCACCTCGCCGCCCAGCGCGGTCAGCACCAGGGGCAATTCCGCGCTCGGGTCGGCATGGGCGACCGAGCCGCACACGGTGCCGCGATTCCGGATCTGGAAATGCGAGATATGCGGAAAGGCCATGGCCAGCAGCGGCACCTCGTCGGCCAGCGTGGTGCGCCATTCGACGCTGCCCTGCGTGGCCGCGGCACCCACCACCAGGTGAGCGTCTTCCACCCGCACCGTGTTCAGCTCGGCGGTGCGCGAGATATCGATCAGCAGTTGCGGCGCCGCCAGGCGCATGTTGAGCACCGCCATCAGCGACTGGCCACCGGCCAGCACGCGCGCGCCCTCGGCGCCGCGGGCCAGCGCATCGAGCGCTTGCTGCGTGGTTTCGGCGCGCAGGTAATCGAAAGCGGATGGTTTCATCGACGGACTCCCAAACGGGCCAGCAGGCGGGCAAGCCAGCCTTGCGGCCGTACCGGCTTGCCGGCGGCCTGGCGGCCGAGCGATTCAAACAACTGGCGCAGCACCACCTTGGCGGCGCCTTCCAGCATGCGTCCGCCCACGGCAGCGACCTTGCCGGATACCTCGGCCTCGTAGTCGTAACTCAGGCGCGTGCCGCTGCCATGCGGGACCAGCTCCACCAGGCCGGCGCCGCGCGCACTGCCCAGCGAGGACATGCCTGCGCCTGCCAGCCGCAGCCGGCGCGGGGGATCGAGGTCCGACAGTGCGATCTCCGCCTCGAAGCGGGCCTTGATCATGCCAACCCCCACCGTCACGTCGGCGCGGTAGTGATTCTCGGCGGTGCGCTCCAGCGCGTGGCAGCCTGGCACCACCTTGGCCAGTGCCTGCGGGTCCACCAGCACGGCGAAGATGGCTTCGGGCGTGGCATCCAGATCCACTGAGCCGCGCGCGGTGAGCGCCTTGCCGCTGCCCTTGCGGGCCGCGGGCACGGCGGCCTCGCGCATCGCTTCGAGCAGCTCGGGGCGCGACGGCGGCGGATCGTCGAAGCCCACCATGGCCATCACCTTGGCCGGGGTCAGCGGCAGGCGGATGTCCTGCTCGCCGAGCGCGTCGGCCACCGCGTTGGCGATGCAGGGCGGCGTGCTCATGTTGTTGCCCTCGCCCAGGCCCTTGGCGCCGAGCGGCGTGAAGGGGCTTGGCGTTTCCAAGTGCACAATCACCGGGTCCGGCACCTCGCAGGTGGTCGGCATCAGGTAGTCGGCCAGCGTGCCGGACTGGAAGCTGCCGTCGGCGCCGTAGCGGAACTCTTCCATCAGCGCCGCGCCCAGCCCTTGGGCGAAGGCACCGCGGATCTGGCCATCGGCCAGCGCCGGGTTGAGCAGCGTGCCGGCGTCGTGCGCGGTCACGTAGCGGTCGATGCGCACGCGCCCCGTGGCGCGGTCGATCTCTACGCCGCACATGTCGAAGGCAAAGCCGTAGGCGGCCGAGGTGTTGATGCGGTCGTTCTCATCCGGCGCTTCCAGGTTGGGCGGCGACCAGAACACCGTCTCGCGCAGGCCCGGCTCCTCTCCGGCCGGCAACTGCTGCGGTGACCAGTGCGGCGCATTGCTGGCCACGCGCGTGAAGGGCAGGCCAGATTCGGGCGCGCCTTTGCGGGCAATGCGGCCGTCTTCGAACACCACCTCGGCGGGCGTGCAGCCGAACTGCGGTGCCACGATGCGCGCCAACTTGTCGCGCACCCGCTCGGCGGCCAGGTGCACTGTGCCGGCCACGGCGCCAGCGAAACGGCTGGAGTAGTTGCCGGCGGCGACCGACCATGCATCCTTGTGCGTATCGAACTCGACGTTCACGACCACGTCGGCCGGATTCACGCCGAGCACATCGGCCACCACCTGCGCGCACACTGTCATATGGCCCTGCCCGGCCGGCGTCGAGGCAATGGTGACCACCACGCCGCCGAGCAGGTCGACGCTGACCGTGGCGCTGGCGATGGCGCCGTTCTTCGGCCCCGCTTTCTTGCGCGCCTCGGCGGGCATGGCGGTGGTGATATAGCCCATGTTCGACACCGAGGGCTCGACGATGGCGGCAAAGCCAATGCCATAGAGCCGGCCCTCGGCGCGTGCGACATCGCGGCGGCACGTCAGCTCGTGGTAGCCGCCTTCTTCCAGCGCGCGCGCCAGCGCCAGCTGGTAGTTGCCGGAGTCYAGCAACGCGCCCGCCGCGGCGCGATAGGGAAAGGCATCGGCGGCGACAAAGTTGCGGCGATACACATCGAGTGGATCGAGCCCGAGTTGTGTCGCGATGCGATGCACCAGCCGCTCCAGCGCAAAATACACCTGCGGGCCGCCAAAGCCCCGCACCAGGCCGGTGGGCGTCTTGTTGGTCATCACCACGCGGTTGCGCACCAGCAGGTTGGGAATGTCATAGGCGCCAGTCAGGCAGCCATGCATGCGGTAGAAGGTAGCGGGCTCCGGCGCGCGCAGATAGCCTCCGCAGTCTTCGATCTGGTCATAGGCCAGTGCTTTGATGCGGCCGTCTGACTCCACCGCGGCTTCCAGCGTGGACAGCCGCGCGGTGGCGGAGGTGGCGGCGCTGAGATGCTCGAGCCGGTCCTCCACCCACTTCACCGGTGCGCCGGCCTTGCGGGACGCCAGGCACATCAGCACCGCGTAAGGAAACACCGCCTGCTTCACGCCAAAGCTGCCGCCGGAATCGCGCGGGGCCTTGTGGCGCAGCCGGTTGGCCGGCACCTTGAGCGCCATCGCCATCACCGCATGCAGCGAGAACGGCCCCATGAAATTGGAGGTGACGTCGTAGCCTTCGTCACCGGGCAGGAACTCGGCAATCACCACGCCGCATTCGATCGGCGTGCAGGTGTTGCGCGGATAGTGCGCGGTCAGCGTGACCCGGTGCGGAGCCGCGGCAAAGGCGGCTTCAGGCTCGCCGTAGCGGAAGTGGCGGTCGCTCACCACATTGGCGCCTACGCCGGGATGCAGGATGGGCGCATCGTCGGCCAGCGCGGCCTCGATCGATACCACCGGCGGCAACACGCGGTAATTCACCCGCACCAGGTCGAGCGCGTCTTCGGCCAGGGCACGGCTCTCGGCCATTACCACGGCCACCGGCTCGCCCACATAGCGCACGCGGTCCGTGGCCAGCGCCCATTGCTCCATCGGCGCCTTCACCCCCACCACGAAGGGGCGCGACCAGGCTGCCAGGTCGGCGCCGGTCAGCACCCCATGCACGCCCGGCGCGGCAAGTGCCGCGCTGGCATCGATGGTGCCAAGTTCGGCATGCGCATGCGGGGACCGCACGATAGCGGCGTGCAGGGTGCCCGGCTTCACGCCCAGGTCGTCGCCATAGCGGCCACGGCCGGTGAGGATCGCGGCGTCCTCGAGCCGCTCCATCGAGCGGCCGACGTGACGCTGGCGCGAGGCCGCGCCGGCCGCTGCGGATTCAAGGTGGATAGCCGCCGCTGCGGCGGGCAGGCTGCGCTTGTCGCTCATGACCGGCCCTCCCGCGTGGCGGAACTGGCACGGTCCATCTGGTTAGCGGGGATTGCGGGCCGGCACGGGGAGATGCCACGCGGCACGGGGCGAACGCCCGCTACCGCTGTCTCCAGTGTCGTGCCRGTCATGCCGCCAGCATCGTTCTGTCTCATTCCTGACTCCGTTCTGCGCGCCGGACCCGGTGGGCGAATCCGCCGGTTCATGCAACGTTGAACAGGAGCTTAGTGAGAATATGGTATTAGTTCTAATATTGTTTTTTGATTGTGCTAATCATTTTTAATGATGCCATGCAGGGCGGTCCTTAGTAGGCACATGTTGCCTCACAGCACGTCAAAGATAAGGGTTTCCCCCATATATCGACCAGGCTTTCCGAGACCTGCCGCAGCAAAAAAGCTGATACGCTCAGTCCCGTTACACAAATTCGTTGATACCGAATCGACCCACTTAGCATGGACCTCAGACAGATCCAGTACTTCATTGCGCTGTTCGAAGACGGCTCCGTCACGCGCGCGGCCAAGCGGCTGAATATCGTGCAACCGGCGCTCAGCATGCAGATCGCCAAGCTGGAAGAAGAGTTCGGACAGAAGCTGTTCGATCGCATCCCGCACGGGATGGTGCCGACAGCGGCCGGCCGCATGATGTACCGCCTGTGCCTGCCGATCACGCGGGACCTCGCCAACGCCCGGCAGCAACTGATGCAACGCGAGGAGCAGGTGGCCGGCAGCATCTCCATCGGTATGGTGGCTTCCGAAACGGAAAGCGTGCTGGTGGGGTCGCTGGTGCGCTTCAATGCGCGCTACCCGAATGTGGAGGTATCGGTGGCGGACGGATTCAGCGCCACGCTGATCGACCTGGTCTCCGCCGGCCAGCTCGACGCGGCCGTGGTGCATAAGCCCCGTGGCAAGCTCTCGCTCCATGTGCAATCCCTTCATGACGAGGAAATGGTGCTGGTTACCAGCGCCGAGCATGGCCCGGAACTGCCGGCAGCGGTGGAACTCACCAAGCTGCCCGGGCTGGAACTGGTGCTGCCCACCAAACGCCACGGCTTGCGCGGCGTGCTGGATGCGGCCACGCAACTGGAAGACGTGACCCTGCAGCCGAAGTTCGAGATCGACATCCTTGGCACCATCGTCCAGTTCGTCGAGGCCACGCGCTTTGCCACGGTGCTGCCGCGCATCGTGGTGCAACGCGCGGTGGACGAGGGCCGGCTGCGCATGTACCCCATCCTGGCGCCGCGCATCGTGCGCCACCTGGTGTGCGTGAGCCATCCGCAGCGCCCGCTCAGCACAGCAGCCGATGCGCTGATCGCGATCGTGGCCGAGGAGATCCGGAGGGTGTCAGGCACCGCCGCCTGATGCGGGTGCGGCGGCCCTGGCTACCCCTGCCCTTGCATCGGGCTGCGCACCGCGCGCGGCGCATCGCTGCCAGCCGGTCCATGTTGCCGAGGTGGCGCAGCCAGCTGCGCAGGGTCAGCGCCCCTTCGGGCAATGGCGCGGCTTACGGCGCGCTGTTCGTCGTTTCGGCGGGTTGCCTGGGCATGGCGTGACTCCTGGGTCGTCGGTGTGCGGCTCAGGCCAAACTGGTCCAGACTGGCCCCGTCGCACTCAATGTGAGGCAAGCCTAGTCAGGAAGGTGCATCAGGTCTAATACTGTTTATTGATCCGAAATATCATAGTTTCTGATAAACGTGTTTGACCCGATGACAGGCGAGAGGCGCTGAACGCTAATGCCGCGCTCGAACAGTGTCCTGCGGGCAGCGCCCTCGCCATCTGCCACCGTGCCAGATAGGCCGCCGAGCCAGCAAACGTAATCGACGATTTCAGAGACCACGGCGAACTGCCAGGGCGCGGAACTGCCCAGGTTCCAGAACCCAGGCGCCTTGCCGTTCAGTTTGTGGTGCGGCAGCAGCGAGGCGCGATCCGATAGCCAGGCAATGCCGGATCCCCGGCAGCCGAAGAACTTGTACGGCGCGATGTTGATCCCGTCGACGGGCGTCTTCTGCAGGTCGATCAGGCCGTGCGGCGCGTGCTGTACCGCGTCCACGATGATGTAGAGGCCGGGCTTGACCAGCCGCGCCCGCCGCACGATTTCCTCAATGTCCAGCTTCGCGCCGGAGATGTACCGTGGGGGCTTTGTCATGGCAGCAGGGATAGGCGCGAGGGTGACGGTCTTGAACGTGGTCGCAAGCGGCGCGCCGCTGGATCCCACCGTACGAGGCGAGCTTGCGATCAGACTCCTTACTCTACTGGATTTTCATGCGTAGGCGCTTGGGTCAGCGAAATGGCTCGCTGGTTATTTCGACCACGCTACCGTGAAGTTACTTAATCCTGCATCGCCTACGCGACGAGCATCATTTTCCGGAATCAGCGACGTTCCTCGTTCTCAACCGCGCATCCCGACCGGTGAATCGTTAAGCTCGTGCACGACAATACGCGCCTTGCCTGCGACTTTCGCACGATACATTGCGGCATCCGCGGCGCGTAACAGGGCTTCGCCACTCAATGAGGCTGCCTGGTCGTGCGGTAGCACGCCGATACTCGCCGATAATTGGACGACGTTCGCCCCGAACCTTATGGGCTGGCTCAGTGTCCGCAGGATTGCGCGTGCAATCTTCTCCAGTGCAGCACGATCGAACGCAGGGCCGGTCAGCAGCAACGTGAACTCATCCCCTGCATGCCGCGCAACCAGATCCCCGCCACGTACGCAGCGGCTGATCCGGCGCGCGGCTTCAACAAGTACTTCGTCGCCGCACTGATGCCCGTATGTATCGTTGACAGCCTTGAAGCCATCCAGGTCGATAAACATGATGGCAGCCACACCGTCGCCGCTTGCTGCGCATGCCGCATCCAGCCTCTCGAGGAACGAGCGTCTGTTAGGCAGGCCGGTCAGCGCGTCGTGGAACGCCTGATGCCGCAGGCGATCAAGCAATGCCGTTCGCTCAGTCACATCCTGCACCAGCAGGTAGTACCCATCAGCCGCCTGATCGTGGACCCGACGCGGCACCAGCACACCGCGCAGGACACGTCGACTCCCGTTAAGCGTCGCTCCAACCTCGTACTCGACCCTTTCGCCGTTGAGCACGCGTTGGACGTACGGCTCGATGGCAGCAGCATAGTCAGCGTCGAGAACTTCATGGGTGAGTCGTCCCACGATCTCCTCCGGGTCCAACCCCAGCCACTCGCGATAGGTTGAGTTGGCGAACCGAAAACGTCGCTCACTGTCGACGTAAGCGACCAGCACCGGCAAATTGTCAGCAATGGCGCGCAAATCTACCCGCGTGTCTCCCAATTGCCGCTCGGCGGTCGTCAGTTGCTCGCGCGCCCTGCGCAGAACCTCCGAGGCCTCATGCGCTCCCCGATGCAACGCAGCCTCCCGCGCATCGCGCGCGGCTTTTTCCCGTTGCTCCGCCTGGGTATCGTGAATGACAAACAGCCAGCCTCCGTCGCGGGTCGACGTCGTCTGCTTCGGTGCCACCTGCACTCGCGCTGGCCTACTTTGCTTGTTGCGCAACCGGAACGTTACGTCGAGCGTCCGGACCTCGACCCCGCGGCCACGATTAAGTGCCTGCACGGCCTGTTCAAGGTTGGTCCGGTCGCTCGCATCCAGCAGATCGAGGATGTTCGTTTTCGGCAGCGGAGCGCGCGAGTGCGCGAAGAATTTCACGCAGGCATCATTCATGTGCCGCCACTCCCAGTCCCTTCCGATATGCGCGATAGCGACCGGCGTTCGATGGAACGTCTCGACGTAAAGCGCATGCTGGGCTTGAAGTCGGTCGATCGCGTGAAGCACCTCCAAACGATCAGAGCTGTCCAGCTTGCGCAGGCCAACTTCGTGCTCGATCATTTGTCCCAAGTCTACTAGCATCTGACGTTGTTGGCGCCTGWAGCGCCGCGGCAACGCGTGCATCACACATAGCATACCGATGGGTCGGCCGCACGGTAGACGCAGCGCAATGCCTGCGAAAAAGCGGAACAGCAATTCGCTGGTTGCCAGTGGCCCTTGCGCAAGCTCCGCATCGGACAGCGCATCCCTGACGACGAACGGTTCCTCGCATTGGAGCGTCCGGCTATAGTACGTCTCCACATGGAATACGACGTCCCGTTCGCACCCGCTTGCGCCTATGACTTCTGGCTGGCCCAGTCTGTCGAGACATACGACGGATATTGGTAAATTCAGCGCGCGCGCGGCGACCCGGGTCACGCGCTCAAAGTACTGATCGTAGTCGCTTTCTGGTGGCATGGTGGCGCTGGCTGGTTATCGTTGTTGCTGCTGCGCATCCATGATGCATTCGTCTTTCACGCTCCATGCTCCGTTCCGGTCAGATTGTGAAACGCACTTATTGACGTCCTCGCCGATCACGTCACACGCAGGGAAGTCGGCGCGGCAATTCGCTGAGGCAGGCTCGTCTCTTTACTCGGCGGCTCACGCGCTCGCCTTGACCGTTAAGACGATATGCAAGGCACGGCGTAAGAATGATCCCGGCGACTTTGCGTGGGCTCACCTGATTGGCACGCCGCAATGGAGGATTTTGGCAGGCCGTTATAACGGCGCTTGACAACGGTGCCACGACCATGATTGTCGTCGGTGACGTGGCATCGCAGATCGCGCCGCGCGGCGTATGACACATTAAGGCTATTCCACCGCCGGAAGGTGCAGCGTAACGGTCGTGCCCTTGCCTACTTCGCTCTCAAGAGAAATATGGCCGCGATGTAGCAGCACAATCTCACGCACGAGGGCAAGGCCCAGACCATCGCCGGCCGACCCATGCTGCAGCTTGCCTCGGAAAAATTTGTCGAACACCAGCCCGAGTTCGTCAACTTTGATCCCCATGCCTCGATCGGTCACTTTCAGCATGGCGTTGCGGCGTTCGTCCGACGCGCTAGCGACCGAGATGTTGACCTCTCTCCCAAGCC
>NZ_JBFTLX010000226.1:0-16538 GCF_056396665.1 Cupriavidus sp. 05T313
CCCTATATACAAGGGCTAAACGCGTGTTTTTATCTTTTTTGCCACGCGCGCTCCGGCCTCAACCGCGCAGCTCGCGCCGCAGGATCTTGCCGGTCACCATCTTCGGCAACTCGTCGATGATTTCCACCACGCGCGGGTATTTATAGGCCGCCATGCGCTCCTTGCACCAGGCCTGCAGTGCTTCCGGCGTGACGCTCGCCTGCGGCTTGAGGCTGACGACGGCCTTCACCGTCTCGCCGCGATAGGCGTCTGGCATGCCCACCACGGCCGCCTCGCGCACCGCGGGATGGGTGTACAGAACATCCTCCACCTCGCGCGGCCAGACCTTGTAGCCGCCGGCAACGATCATGTCCTTCTTGCGGTCGACCAGGTAGAACCAGCCTTGCGCATCCATGAAACCGACGTCGCCAGTGTGAAAATAGCCGCCGGCCATGGCCTTGGCCGTCTCTTCCGGCTTGTTCCAGTACCCCGGCACGATCATCGGCCCGCGCGAGATGATCTCGCCGACTTCGCCCACGGGTACCGGTTCGCCCGCGTCGTCGCCGATAAAGGAATCGACGTTGAAGGCGGGCAAGCCGATCGCCAGCGTGCCGGACGCGGGGTCCACCGGTGCCTCCCGGCCCAGCGGCACCACATGGGTGGGCGAATTGGTCTCGGTCAGGCCGTAGCCGTTGTGGATATAGTGCCCAAACTTGCCGCGGAACTGCGCCACCACGCTCGGTGGGATCGGTGCGCCGCCCGAATAGATCTTGTCCAGCGTGGCGAAATGCGCGCGGGTGGCATCGGGATGGTTCATCAGCGCGATGAACACCGTGATCGAGCCGATCGTGAACGCCACCCGCCGGTCGCGGATGGCTTCCAGAATCACGCCCGGCTCGAAGCGGCAGGCCAGCACCAGCGGCGCGGCGCAGATGAAAGCCGCGGCGATGTGGCCCACCAGGCCGGTGATATGAAAGAGCGGCGCCACGCCCAGGATCGGACCGCCTTCGCGCAAGCCGATCCAGTCGCGGTACACCTGCGCATTGAAAGCGACATTGCCGTGCGTGTTCATCGCGCCCTTGGGCACCCCGGTGGTGCCGGATGTGTACACCAGCATCGCGATATCGCTGGCCGCCGGCGTGAGCGGCGCCGGACGCTGGCCGTGATGCGTCTGCACCAGCGCCAGCATGTCGGGCACGCCTTCGGCGGGCTGGCGCCTGGATGCGGCAAACAGGCGGGAATCGTTGCGCGTCTGGAAATCGAGTTCGGAGGTGGTGATCACCGCCGGCAGCGCAAGGGGCATGCCGGCATCGGCCTGGCCGCCGCGCTCCGCTTCGAACAGGCCCTTGACCACGTCCGCGTAGAGGGATTCGTGGCAAATCAGTACTTTGGCGCCGGAGTCCGCCAGCACCAAACGCAGTTCACGCGCGCGGTTCATGGGGTTGACCGGCACCGCGATGGCGCCGAGTTTCCACGCGGCGACCAGGCCGATAACGAACTGCGGTACGTTCTGCAAGTACAGCGCGATACGCTCGCCACGCGTGCAGCCGCGCGATGACAGCGCTACTGCCAGCGCGTCGGAAAGCGAATCGAGCTCGCCATAAGTGAGCGTGGCATCGAAATAGTGAATCGCCGGGCTTGCCGGCGCGCGGCTTGCGGCAGCCCGGAAAATGGTCAGCGCATCGGTAAATTGCGGGGTAATGATGTGCGGCTGGCCGGCGTTGTAGCTGGAAAGCCAGGGCTTTTCTTCATAGGGCGTCATGAGGCACCTCGATATGCGCGGCGGGTAGTGTCAGGATAGCGCTTGGCCGGAACGGAACTGACGGCCGCCCGGCGTGGGATGCCCGTTGGGCACCGCCGCCTGGCAGGCCGCCGGGCCTTACTTGATCACCACCGGGTTGACCGGTGCGCCGCTCCCGTTTACGACCTTGAGCGGTGCAGCCGTATAGAGGAAGGCCCACTGCTTGTCTTCGGCGCAATCCGTCGCCAGCGGATCGAGCTGGGCGATCTCGGTCAGCGTGACGCCCAGGTTGCGCATCAGGGCGTTGTGCAGCGGCAGGGTCACGCCCGATACCGGGTCCACGGTTACCTCGTTGGCGATGGTGTCCGTGACGAGGTTGGGGATTTCCATGCGATGGAACCACTCGACCAGCTCCGGGCTATAGGTCAGGCCCGGCTCGACGAAATTGCGGTAGAACTCGGCCTGGTCGCGCTTGTAGAAAGAGCCGATCCAGCCGGTGCGGATCACCAGGATGTCGCGCTTCTCGATGCGCGCGCCCTGCATTTCGGCGGCGGCCAGCAGGTCGTGGTGGGTGAAGGTTTCGCCAGGGTCGAGCACATCCTTGCCGCGATGCCGCGCCATGTCGATCAGCACGCCCCGCCCTACCACGCCACGCYCCGCGATCGGCAGGACGCTGGCCTTGTCCAGCCCGCCGATGGTGGACCTGGCATCGTAGCCGCTCCACAGCTGGTCGCCGTACCAGACATGGCCCAGGGCATCGTACTGGGTCGAGCCCTGCAGGTACATGATCATCATGTCGTCAGCGTACTCGCCTTCGCCCGGAAACTTCGGACCTTTGCCGCAAAGGTAATGGCCCTTGTCCATCACGTTCAGGCGGCGCGCCTGCGAGCGCCCCGGCCAGACGGGGTCGCCGGCGGGATTGCCCATCTGGATCTGCAGGGTGAAGGTCTTGCCGGAGCGCACGGAGGCCACGCCGCGCAACACCTCCGCCTGGGTGAGATAGTTCAGCGAACCGACCTCGTCGTCCGGGCCCCATTTGCCCCAGTTTTTCGGCGCATCGCGCAACAGCTCGGCAACCAGCGGGACGTTCTTTGATTCCATGCCATGTCTCCTTGGTGGATTGACCCTGTGGAATCGCACTTCGCGGTCATGCCCGGCGTGCATGGTCCATCATGCTCGGAGCCAATAAATGCGAACGGTCGTGCGTTTTTATTGTGGGTCGAGTGTAGGACCAGGGAACGAACGTTGTCCATACATGGAAAACCCGCCGGAAATCCAGGGAATCCCAAGGGTGCGCGCTCAGTCGTCCAGCCCGAAAGCCAGCAGTGGTCCGAGCACCAGCGCGCCAAGCACGATCATCGACAGGCCGCTGTCCATGTGCTTCCATTCGTGCAGCACAGCCCGGGCATCGGCCTGCGCCCAGAACAGCGCGACAACGCCCGCGAGGACGACCAGCACGGCCGCGGCCAGCGCGAGACCATCGCGCGTGGCGCGGTGGTCGATGCCGGAAGGACTATCATTGGGGATGCGGACGCTTTGCATGGCCTGACTCCTGTTTAGCGGTGAGCGTGACGATGAACGGCGTCCATTGTGGTAACCCCAGCCTGAACCGAGGCTGAGCACGCCGTTCAGCTTCCGTTCAGGCAGGCCCCGGCACACTGCTCCGATCGACCAAGGCTTGCCCGCTCCCGTATTGCCCCGCTTCCTTACACCATTGCTTCCATTCCGCGGCGCGCGTCCTGCGCGCACTGCCTCCTCGCCCACCTGGCCGCCGCGCGCGGCGCGTGCGCTGCTGCCGCTGGCGGCGGCCCTGGCTTTGCTGCTGGCGGCCGCGCCGCCAGCCCATGCCGACAAGGATGCCGACCGCGCCCGGGCGGCCGTGCAGTCCGGCGAAATCCTGCCGCTCACGCGCATCCTGGAAGCGGTATCGGCCCAATACGCGGGCGATGTGATCGGCGTCAAGCTCGACCGCGACGACGGCGTCTGGCAATACGAGGTCAAGCTGCTGCTGCCGGGCGGCTCGGTGGCCAAGCTGGAATACGACGCCAAGACCGCCACGCTGCTCAAGGCCAAGGGACACGGCCTTGAGCAGGCCCGCAAGAAATCCTGATCCCCATGCGCATCCTCCTGGTAGAAGACGAACCCACGCTGGCCGCGCAGATCCATGCGAGCCTGGTCGACGCGGGCTACGCGGTCGATACGGCGGCCGACGGCATCGATGGCTGGCACCTGGGCGCCGAAGAGCCCTACGATGCCGTGGTGCTCGATCTTGGCCTGCCCAGCCTTGACGGGCTATCCGTGTTGCGCCGCTGGCGCGCGGCGCAGGTGAACCTGCCGGTGCTGATCCTGACCGCGCGCGATAGCTGGACCGACAAGGTGGAAGGCATCGATGCCGGGGCCGACGACTATCTCGCCAAGCCCTTCCGCATGGAAGAGTTGCTGGCGCGCATCCGCGCCCTGATCCGGCGCGCCCACGGCATGGCCGCGCCCGAACTCGCCTGCGGACCGGTGCGCCTGAACGCACGCACGGGCGTGGTGACGGTCGATGGCGCCGCCGTGGTGCTGACCGCGCATGAGTTCAAGGTGCTCGATTACCTGATGCACCACCCGGGCGCGATCATCAGCAAAGCGGTGCTGACCGAGCACATCTACGCGCAGGATTTCGATCGCGACAGCAATACGATCGAAGTGTTCGTCGGCCGGCTGCGGCGCAAGCTCGGCGTCGACGTGATCGAGACGGTGCGCGGCCAGGGTTACCGGCTGCGCCCGCCCACCGCCTGATCCATGCGCCACTCCTTAGCCATCCGGCTGCTCGCGGTCGCGGCTATCTGGCTGGCCGCCGCGCTTGGCGGCACCGGCTGGCTGCTCTCCACGCTGTTCGCGCGCCATGTCAACGAGACCTATGTGCGCCAGCTCGACAACCAGCTCACCAGCCTGGCCGCCGCGCTCGACTGGAGTCCCGACGGCAAGCTCGCGCTGACGCGCGCGCCGGCCGATCCGCGCTACGAACTGCCCTATTCCGGCGCCTACTGGCAGGCGCAGGCAAAGGGTGCCACGTTGCGCTCGCGCTCGCTCTGGGATGCCGAGATGCCTGCCACGGTGGGCAACCAGGTGGCGGGCAGTCACGCGGAAATCCGGCCCGGGCCCAACGGGCAATCGTTGCTGGTGGTATCGCGCCCGATCGTGCTGGCGTCGGCGGACACGCCGGTGACGCTCTCGGTCGCACTGGACCGCACCGAGCTGCGCGCCGCGCGCCAGGCCTTCAACCGGTTGCTGGGCTGGTCGCTGACGGCGCTCGGCGCCGGACTGCTGCTGGCGGTGGCGGCCCAGGTGAAATTCGGCCTGGCGCCGCTGGCGCGGTTGCGCAGGGCGCTGGCCGCGCTACAGGCACGCCGCGAGACCCGGCTAGGGGGGACGTGGCCGACCGAAGTGGTGCCGCTGGTCAATGAAATCAATACCTTGCTGGCGCGCAACGCCGATGCGCTGGAGCGCTCCAGGCGCCAGGCCGCCGATCTCGCCCATGCGGTCAAGACACCGCTTGCCATCCTTGCCAACGAAGCCGGGCGGTTGCCCGGCGAGGCGGCCCGCGCCGCCGCCGCGCAGGTCGAAGCGATGCGCCGGCAGGTGGATCGCCACCTGGCGCGCGCACGCGCGGCCGGTGCGGCCGGTGCTCGCGGTGCCCGTATCGAGGCCGGTCCGGCGGCGGCCGAGCTGGCGCGCGCGCTTACGCGCCTGCACAGCGGGCGCGAGATCGTCATCGAAGTGGAAGGCAGCGGGCACTTTGCCGGCGACCGCCAGGACCTGATCGAGATCCTCGGCAACCTGCTCGACAATGCCTGCCAGTGGGCCCGCTCGCGCGTTCGCGTCAGGCTCGCGGAGCAGGCAGGCATGCTCGAAATCGTGGTGGAAGACGATGGTCCGGGCATGCCGCCCGAAGCGCGCGAACTGGCTACGGCCCGCTTCGGGCGCCTGGATGAGTCCGCTGCCGGCAGCGGACTGGGGCTGGCCATCGTCAGCGAGATGGCAGCCCTTTACGAGGGAGGACTGGCGCTAGGCGGCAGCGACCTGGGCGGGCTGCTGGCCCGCCTGCGGCTGCCGGCGGGCCAGGCATGACAGGCCCGCCCTTGCCTGTCAGCAGGCAGCCGTCATCTTGAAGATGCCTTGGGCATTGCCGGCATCGAAGGACAGGTCCAGCGTGCCGCCCGCGGCTTCCGAGGCGGGCACGAAATCGCGCGTGATGAACTCATAGAACGAGCCCGGCACGGTGCGCTTTACCACGGTGCCGTCGGCACCGACAAACCGGCGCTCCACCGGGTCCGCCTTGAACGCCGTCTGCAAGACCCGCCCGGAGCGCGACACTTCCACCGTATCCTTGATCGGACGACCCAGGCCGCGTTGCGCGTCGGCCACGGCGCGCACGTCCGCCACGCGGTCGGTGGCATGGTTGAACGCATTGCCCTCGGTGGAAATCCAGGCCATCTCGGCCGATTCCTTCAGCAGCAATTCATAGTCGGCCAGCGCCGGCTCGGCATGATGACGGTCGAAGCAGGCGGCCAGCTTGGGCACCAGCCGAGCCGCGTCGGCCATCGGCAGGCTGGCATCGCGCTCCAGCACGGCCAGCTGCGCCACGGCATCGTCATCGAGGGGGTCGGCGGACGCCGACACCACGCGCGATACCGCGGCCTGGAATGCCGCGCTGAAACGCTCGGGGTGCAGTTCGCTCAGGAAGTACTGCGCGATGTCGTCCGGCAGGTCGGCATGCGCGTAGGAGCGGCCCGTCATGCCGATGCGATCGAGCGGATAGGTGCCGTTGAGGCGGTAGCCCAGCGGTGCGAGGATGCGGGTGAAGGCGATCTCGCCCGCAGGCAGGTCGCCGCATTCCCACTTGACCGTGCGCAGCGCGCCGTGGTCGAACACTACCTGGCCGCCCGCCTCGATGACGTCGCGCGTATAGGCCATGCCCGTCGGCACGCGTTCGAGGATGCCAGCGAACAGCACCATATTGAGCGCCTGCGCTACTTCGGCACGGCTGGCTTGTTGGCTGCTGGAAGACAGCAGTTGCGGCGAAACATTCATCAATTGCAGCAACTGTGCTGCTTGTGTCTCGCCACAAACGGTCTCGAGGAGGCGTTGCAGATTCGGCTTCGTCATGGTCAATGCGCTGGAATTCGTTTGTTTTCAGGGGATAGCGGGAGCCGACGGCCCCCGGGCGGGTCTTATTGTGCGACCGCGGCAGACTTCGTACAATTGATAACTTCGCACCAACTTCCTTCCAAAAACGCATTATGCGCAAAGGCATTCCCAGTCTCACGGCGCTGCAGATGTTCGAGGCCGCGGCACGGCTTGGCAGTTTTACCCGCGCCGCGGACGAACTGGCGGTAACGGAAAGCGCGGTATGCCGTCAGATCGCCGGCCTGGAAGCGCGGCTGGGCGTGCCGCTTTTCCACCGCATCCGCAAGCGCATCGTGCTGACGCCAGCGGGCGGGACCTATGCCGAGGAAGTGCGGGAGCGGCTCGACCAGATCGAGCAGGTCACGCTGGATGTGATGGCCCAGCGTCCGCGCGGGCGCGCCATCGAGCTGGCGATCGGGCCCACCTTTGCCAGCCAGTGGCTGATCCCGCGCCTGCCGCTGCTCGCCCGCGCCCTGCCTGACCTGACGCTGCACCTGTCGGCGCGCACCGAGGCATTCGAGCTTAGCGATACCGCTTTCGACGCGGCGATCTATTACGGCGAGGGATTGTGGCCGGGGACCGAAGGCGAGCGCATCCTGGAAGAAGGCCCTTCGGTCCCGGTGTGCAGTCCGTCCCTGCTGGGACGCCGCAAGCAACTGGGCCTGGATCAACTGCTTGACCTTCCGCTGCTCCACCTGAACACGCGCTTGCGCGCCTGGAGCGACTGGCTTGCCGCCGCGGGCGCGGCGCAGCCGGCGCAAGCCTTGCGCGGCCCGCGCTACGACCTCTACACCATGCTGGCGCAGGCGGCGGCGGCCGGCGTCGGCGTAGCCCTGATCCCACGCATCCTGATCACCGAGGAACTGGCGCAGGGCCGGCTGGTGGTGCCATTCACCGCGCTGCCGGCCGGCATCGACAATCGCAAGGCCTATTACTTCGCTCACCGGCGCGGCCTGGCACCCGACGACAAGGTCCTGCAGCTACGCGGCTGGTTGCTGGAGTGCGGCGCGCAGGGGGATCCTGTCATTGCGCGTGGGCGATGACGGCCTCGCGTGTCTCCCGCGCCAGGCCTGCGGCAAAGGCGGCTTCCGCCACCAGGAACAGCGGCCCGATCAGCAGTCCGGCCAGATCGTCCACAAACGCCGGCTTGCGGCCTTCGTAATAGTGGCCGACAAACTGGATCAGCCAGCCCGCCACGAACAGGCCGACGCCCCAGGCCAGCCACACGCCGGTGGATAGCGCCGCGATCGCGTCGCCGAGGTACACGAAACCGGCCAGGATCAGTGTCATCGCCAGCCCGAAACCCGCCGACAGGCGCAGGTAGAACAGGCAGGACAACCCGTACACCACCATGGCCGGGGTCAGGTACGCCGGGCCTTCGCCGAGCGTCATGGCCGGGCGGGCCAGCAGCGTGGTCACGGCCAGCACAATCATGGGAATGCCGATGAAATGGGTGAACACGTTGCGCGCGTTGCGGTGATAGGCTGCGTAGTTGGCCAAGTGGTCGATCAGGGTCTTCACGGGGCTCCTCCTGCCAGGGCATCGTTATCGCGGCTGCTTTATGGTGGCCGCCTGTTGTGGCCGTATAGTAATAGGCAGGGAAAAGCCCGTCTGTCCGGTTTCTGACAATCCGGCATGGCGCCGATAAAAGGAGATCATCATGCGCTTGGCGCCCCGCGAACGGCAGGAGCCGTCCCCGGATCCGCTGCGCGTCCTGCGTGGCGGCAGCTGGTTCGGCACCTTGCCGGCGGCTCTGCAGGACACCCTGCTGCGGGACGCCGTCAGCCGCAAGCTCGCGGCCGGCCAGTTGCTGTTTGCCCGTGGCGACGCCTTTGATGGCATCTACGCCGTGGTGGCCGGCACGGTGCAGATCGACACCCACAGCGAGTCGGGCAAGGCGGCCCTGCTCGGCCTGCTGGAACCGGGCAACTGGTTTGGCGAGATCTGCCTGTTCGACGGACTGGCCCGCACGCACGATGCCCACGCCACCAGCGCGGCCACCGTGCTGCACCTGCAGCGCGACAGGCTCTATGCGATGCTGTCCGCGCATCCCGAATGGTGGCGCGAATTTGGCAAGCTGCTCGCAGCCAAGACCCGGGAGGCGTTCCATTACGTGGAAGAAACGCAATTGCTGCCCCCGCTCGCGCGCACCGCGCGCCGGCTGGTGGCCATGGCGCAGGCTTACGGCAACCAGCCCGGACTGGAGCGCCGCTCCGTACACATCCCGCAGGAACAGCTTGGCCAGATGCTCGGGTTGTCTCGCCAGACGGTCAACCAGGCTCTGCGCGAGCTCGAAACGCGAGGGCTCCTGCGCCTGCATTACGCGGACATCGAGCTGCTCGACCTGCCGGCGCTGCTGGCGCTGGAATGAGCCCGCCATGACTTCCCGACACTTCAGCCTGCGCGGCTAGCGCAAGGCAAACATCGACATGACCACATGACTACGCTAGACGACATCCGCCTGCACGCTTATCTCGAGCGCATCGGCCATCCGCAGCCCGGCCAGCCGGACCTTGCGGCGCTCGACAGCCTGATTGCCGCGCACCTGGAGCATATTCCGTTTGAAAATGTCGACGTGCTGCTCGGGCGCCCGATCCGCATTGGCCTGGACGCAGTCTTCGACAAGCTGGTCACGCAGGCGCGCGGCGGCTACTGTTTCGAGCAGAACACCTTGCTTGCCGCCGTGCTGCGAACGCTTGGCTATGGCGTTACAGCGCTCGCCGCGCGGGTGCGGTGGAATGTCCCTGACGATGTGCCCACCATGCAATCGCATATGCTGCTGCGCGTGGAAGCGGCACATCACAGCTATATCGTGGACGTGGGCTTCGGCGGCCCCAACCCGTATCGCGCGATGCCGCTGCCGCAGACGGAGCGAGCCGATGCAGCATTCCCTTACCGCCTGGCAGCGGTGGATACGCCAGGCGCCGCGTTTCATCTCTACGACCTGGAAGTCGGCGGCGCAAATGGCTGGCTCAAGCTCTACCGATTCGATCTTTCGCCGCAGCAGGCGATCGATTTCGAACCGCGCAACTGGTACACCTCAACCCATCCCGACAGCCTGTTCCGCAACGCACTGACCATGGCGCGCTCGCAGGGCGGCAGCCGGCTGACGCTGGTCAACGACGACCTTACCGTACGCGCTGGCGATGGCAGCGCGCAACGCCAGCGCCTGGAAACCCCGGCGGCAATCATCGAAGCGCTGGCGGACAGCTTCGGCCTCGCGCTGGATCCTGCCGACCGGGATCAACTAACGCGGATGCTGCCCGCGTTGATCGCAGCGCGGCGATCAAGCTAGGCGCGCTTCAGCCGGCTTCAGCCAGATTCAGAGCGTACCTCGAAGCCTGCCGCCTCAAGCAGCGCCGGCAGGCCCGCGTCCCCGACCATATGCAGCGCGCCCGCCACGATCAGGGTCGGCACGCGGTCCGCGATCAGCGACCGGATCTTCGGCATCCATTGCCGGTTGCGCGCGTCGACCAGGACCGCCAGCGAGCACGGCCACTGTGCCCGGCGCTGCGCAAGCAGCCTGGCGAACGGTTCGGCTTGCCCCTGCCGCCACCATCGCACCATGTCGGCCGGCTCCGCGGCGGCGAGTTCGGGTTGCTCGGCGAAGAAGGCCAGCATCGACATCTGCTCATCAAGCGGCACGCCCTGCAGCATGCGCAGCGCTTCGGTACCGTCTTCCAGCGCATCCGTCGCCCGTCCTTCCGCCGTGGCGCGCGTCCACAGGAAACGATCGACGCCATGCTGCGCCAGGATGCCGTGCCGCGCGGCCAGCGCGAACTGCAGGTGCATTGCAGCAAACACGGGACGCAGGTGTTCCAGTTCCGCACCGGGCAGCCCGAAGTCCAGCCATAGCGCCCGCACCTGTTCGAACGTGGCAGGCGGCAGATGCTGGCTGAGTCCATCGCCGTCCGGGAAATACGCCGCGCCGAAATCCGGTTGCCGGTCCAGCGCTACCTCGAAGACGATGCGGGCCGACGCGTGCCAGGCTTGCTCAGCGGCTCGCTCCAGGGCCGATAACGGCGCATCCAGCACGTGGATCGCCCCGAGCAGGTAGACCTCGGTATTCCTGATTTGCCAGAGCATGTGGCGCTTGCCTTGTCCTGAATGATTGGTATGGCCGGGCGACGCGTTGCACGCCGGGCACGCTGCAAGCATACCCTTGCGCGCGCATCGCACGCACGTTATGCACCGCGCTCATTGCCAAAAGAAAAAACGCTGATAAGCCGGGCCAGGCGCGGATTTGTGTGTGGACTGCGCGATAGCGCCCAACCATAATGTACCGGGCGGTAGGATTGCCGGACGCGCGATCAGCGGCCTGGCCGCACGGCACCGCCGCATGATCCGCTGTGCAGAACACGCATCCGGCGATGCTGCCAATAGGAAGTTTCGATAGCGCCCTTTACAGAACATCTGGTCCCGCCCCGCGAGGACCAGGACACCAGGAGACACGCATGTCATTGTTCGACCTGACCGGCAAGGTTGCCGTCGTCACCGGCTCTTCACGCGGCATTGGCCGTGCCATCGCGGAGCAGATGGCGGTACAAGGGGCCAAAGTGGTGATTTCCTCGCGCAAGGCCGAGGCCTGCCAGGAAGTCGTCGATGCCATCAATGCCAGGCATGGTGCCGGCACCGCCATCGCCGTACCGGCCAATATCTCCTCCAAGGAAGATCTCCAGCACCTGGTCGACACAACCAACAGCACGTTCGGCAAGATCGACGTGCTGGTCTGCAACGCCGCCTCCAATCCCTACTACGGCCCGATGAGCGGGGTCACCGACGAACAGTTCCGCAAGGTGCTGGACAACAACGTCATCTCCAACCACTGGCTGATTCAGATGGTCGCGCCGCAGATGATCGAGCGCAAGGACGGCTCGATCATCATCGTGTCGTCCATCGGCGGCCTGCGCGGCTCGCCCACCATCGGCGTGTACAACGTTTCGAAGGCGGCCGACTTCCAGCTGGCGCGCAACCTCGCGGTGGAGTTCGGTCCGCACAACGTGCGCGTGAACTGCATCGCACCGGGCCTGATCAATTGCCGGCGCCGCGGTGTTCCTGGCCTCGGCTGCCAGCACCTTCATGACCGGCCAGGCCATGGTGGTGGACGGCGGCGTCACGATCTGAGCCACGCCGCACCCGTTGTTCCCTTTACGGGCTCGCTCCAAGCCTGAAGCTTGAGGCCTGAGCCGGGGCGCACCGTGCCCGCACCCATTGCCGCCCGGCTCTCCGGGTGGGCGATGCGCGCGGGCACGCGTGCCTCGCCGGCACGCCAGAGCGCTGCCCATCCTGCCATGCAGTCAGGGAGGCATCGATGTCGAACAACCCGCAAACCGCTAAGTCCTGGCCGGCCATCAGCCTGGCCGAAGCGCACGCCCGCCTTACCGCTCCCGGCGCCCCTTTCGAAACCGAAACGCGCGTGATCCGGGGCATCTCCACCACCGTCTGGAAAAACGCGCCGGCCACGCTGCGCGACCTTTTCCTGCAAGCCCGCGCGCTGGGTGACAAGACCTTCGTCGTCTATGAAGACGAACGCGTGTCCTATGACGCGTTCGGCCGTGCCGCGCTGACCATCGCGCATGCGCTGATCCGCGACGGCGTGCGCAAGGGCGATCGCGTTGCGCTGGCCATGCGCAACCTGCCGGAATGGCCGGCGGTCTTCTACGGCGCCTTGCTGGCCGGCGCCATCGTCACGCCGCTCAATGCCTGGTGGACCGGCGCCGAACTGGAATACGGCCTGGCCGACTCCGGCAGCAAGATCGCCATCGTGGATGACGAGCGCCTGGGCCGCATCCTGGAGCATCTGCCGGGCTGCCCCGCGCTGCAAAAGATCTACGTCAGCCGCGCCACCGCGCCACAGGCCGACGCGCGCATCGCGGCGCTGGAAGGCCTGATCGGCACGCCCGCGCAATGGGCCGCGCTGCCCGGGTTGCCTGTGCCGGACATCCCGCTCCACGCCGACGACGACGCCACCATCTTCTACACCTCGGGCACCACCGGCAAGCCCAAGGGCGCGCTTGGCACCCACCGCAATGCCACAAACGTGGCGGTGGCCGCCGCGTTCAGCCCGATGCGCAATTGCCTGCGCCGCGGCGAAGCCATCCCGGCCCCTGACCCTGCCGCACCGCAGAAAGGCATGCTGCTGTCGGTGCCCTTCTTCCACGTCACCGGCTGCATGGCGGTGCTAAACGGCGCGCTGGCCAGCGGCACCAAGATCGTACTGATGCGCCGCTGGGACGTGGTGCGCGCCATGGGACTGATCGAACGCGAGCGCTGCACGGCGGCTGGCGGTGTCCCCACCATCGCGTGGCAGATCATCGAGCATCCGGAGCGCGAGCGCTTCGACTTGTCCTCGCTGGAAAACGTCAATTACGGCGGCGCACCCGCGTCGGCCGAACTGGTGCGCCGCATCACCGAGGTGTTCCCGCACTCGGCGCCCGGCATCGGCTGGGGCATGACCGAGACCTCGGCCACCTTCACCAGCCACAGCGCCGAGGAATATGTAGCGCGCCCGGAAAGCGGCGGGCCGGCACTGCCCATCGGCGAGATGAAGGTGGTGGATGGACGCGGCCGCAGCTTGCCCACCGGCGAAACCGGCGAACTGATGGTGCGAGGCGCCAATGTGGTGCGCGGTTACTGGAACAAGCCGGAAGCCACCGCGCAGACGTTCATCGACGGCTGGCTCAAGACCGGCGACATTGCGCGGCTGGACGAGGAAGGGTTCGTCTATATCGTCGACCGCATGAAGGACATGCTGATCCGCGGCGGCGAGAACATCTATTGCATCGAGGTCGAGAGCGCGCTGTACGAYCACCCGGCGGTGATGGACGCGGCGCTGGTGGGCATCGCCCACCGCACGCTGGGCGAAGAACCGGCGGCGGTGGTCAGCCTCAAGCCGGGTGCGCAAGCGACGGAGGCCGAGCTGCAGGCGTTCGTGGGCGAGCGGCTGGCAGCCTTCAAGGTACCGGTGCGGATCGTCTTCTGCCCCGACATGCTGCCACGCAATGCCAATGGCAAGATCCTGAAATCGACTCTGCGCAAGATGTTCGACGCGGCGGCCTGAGGCCGGGCTTTAGCCAGGCACGCATAGCAACCCGGTCGCCGTGAAAGGGGGCACGTCGGCCAGGCTTGCCGGTGCCACGCCGGTCCGACGGGAATAACAGGGAAACACCTATCAGATGCAGACAAGCCATTCATCCAGGCATTTTTCGCCATTCATCAACCGGATCGCGACTTTGTCCGTCCTGTCCGGCGCGTTGATCGCAGCCGGATGCGCCAGCCAGGGGCAAGGTAGTGCCGCGGCCCCGGTGCCGGAGATCCGGCCCGGGATTCTTGCCGGCTACCTGCCGGCGCAGGCACGGCCCGACAGCCTGGCACTCGTACCGCCACCGCCCGCCCCCGGCTCAGCCGCCCAGGCGCTGGACGACGAGATCGCGCGTGCCAACCTGCCCCTGCGCGGTACGGCGCGCTGGCGGCTGGCGGTCCAGGACGCCAACCTGAAATTCCCGCAGGCCGCCGATGTCTTCTCCTGCGCCCTGGACGCACCGGTATCGCAGGAGCAGACGCCCAGGCTCTACCTGCTGCTGCGCCGGACCCTGGCCGATGCGGGACTATCCACCTACGGCGTAAAAGACAAATATGCGCGCGCCCGGCCCTTCAGGGTGAACCATCAGCCGACTTGCACGTCCGCCGAAGAGCCCATGCTTTCCAAGGACGGCTCCTACCCGTCGGGGCATAACGCCGTTGGCTGGGCATGGGCACTGATCCTGGCGGAAATCGCGCCCCAACAGTCGAATGCGATCCTGGCGCGCGGGCTGGCCTATGGGCAGAGCCGGCTGGTCTGCAATGTGCATTGGCAAAGCGATGCGATGCAGGGCCGCATCATGGGCGCAGCCACCGTGGCGCGGCTGCATGCCGACCCCGCTTTCCTTGCGGATCTGGCGGCTGCCAGGTCGGAGCTTGCCGACGTCCGCGCCAAGGGCCTGAAGCCCACCGGCGACTGCCGGGCCGAAAGCGAGGCGCTGGCGCCGCTTGCCAACTAGCAAGCCGCCTTGCCCGCGGCAGGCGGGCAAGGCGGCCGGGGCGATGTTCAGCCGCGGCCGACGAAGGGCATCTTGGTGGCCATCACAGTCATGAACTGCACATTCGCATCGAGCGGCAGGTTGGCCATATGGAGCACCGAACTCGCTACGTGCGCCACGTCCATCAGCGGCTCGGGCGCGATCTCGCCATTGGCCTGGGRCACGCCGCGCGCCATGCGCGAAGCCATGTCGGTGGCCGCGTTGCCGATGTCGATCTGCCCGCARGCGATATCGAAGGCGCGGCCATCCAGCGAGAGGCTCCTGGTCAGCCCGGTGATGGCGTGCTTGGTGGCCGTGTACGGGACCGTATTGGGGCGCGGCGCATGCGCCGAGATGGAGCCGTTGTTGATAATGCGGCCGCCGCGCGGGCTCTGCGACTTCATCAGCGCGAAGGCGGCGCGCGAGCACAGGAAGACGCCGGTCAGGTTGGTGTCCAGCACCGCCTTCCATTGCTCCACCGACAGTTCGTCGATCGAGACCGCCGGCGCATTGATGCCGGCATTGTTGAACAGCACGTCGAGCCGGCCGAACTGTTCGCGGACCTGCGCGAACAGTTGATCCACCGAAGCCGGATCGCTCACATCGCACCRCACCGCCAGCGCCGTATGGCCATCGGCCCGGGCTTGCGCGGCCAGCGCCTGGAGCGGTTCGGCGGTACGTCCGGCGAACACCACCCGGTAGCCCGCCACCAGCAGCGCCTGCGCCACCGCCTTGCCGATGCCGCGGGCGGCGCCCGTGACCAGCGCTACCTTGCCTTGCTGACTCATGCTGTGTTCTCCGGATGGGATTCTTGGTTGCCGACTATTTGACCGGAATCGGCGTTTCCGCCGCCACCGGCACCGCGGTCACGCTGTTCTGCGGGCTGCCGGAAACGATGCGGTCCGAGTAGGTCAGGTAGACCAGGGTATTGCGCTTGCGGTCGACCGTGCGCACCACGTGCAAGGTCTTGAACAGGATCGACATGCGTTCGGAAAATACGTTGTCCTGCTGGCGCAGCGGGCCCTTGAACGTGATCGGCCCGACCTGGCGGCAGGCGATCGAGCTTTCGGGCGGATCTTCGGCCATGCCCAGCGATCCCTTGATGCCGCCGGTGCGGGCACGCGAGACATAGCACGTCACGCCCTGCACCATCGGATCGTCATAAGCCTCGATCACCACCTTGTCGGAGCCGGTCATGCGGAAATTGGTGCTCACGCTGCCGATCTCCTCGGCATGCGCGGCCGGCGCCAGCAGCGCCAGCGCCGCTAGCAGGCGCATCAGGCTGGTATGCATGCGTGCCCCTTCCACCTCAGGACACCTTGCCCGTGATTTCGTCGTGCCGTTTTTCCATTTCCTGGCGAAGCTGGCGGCGCAGCTGGGCCGCGGCAAAGCGCTGGCGCTCGACTTCGTCACGCGGCACCAGCGCCGGCACCTCGGCCGGGGCGCCATTATCGTCCACCGCCACCATGGTGAAATAGCAGCTATTGGTATGGCGCACCAGCTTGCTGCGAATGTTCTCGGTGATGACCTTGATGCCGATCTCCATGGAGCTGCGCCCGGTGAAATTGACTGCTGCCAGGAAGGTCACC
>NZ_JBFTLX010000227.1:0-11887 GCF_056396665.1 Cupriavidus sp. 05T313
TTCCTGGATCGTCGCCACGACAGCTGGATGGCATGGTTCGAGCAGGACGTGGAAGCGTTCCTGGATCGTCGCCACGACAGCTGGATGGCATGGTTCGAGCAGGACGTGGAAGCGCGCTTCGCCGCCACGCCGGGGCTGGAAGTCATTGCCGATGCGCTGGCCGACTGGTTCACCGACGGAGAATTTCGCGGCTGCGCCTTTATCAATGCGGTGGCCGAAGCGGGGGCCTCAGGCGAGGGCACGCAGATCGAGCAATCGGTGGCGCACAAGGCGGCGCTCGCCGCGTTTATCGGCATGCTGGTCAGGCGGCTCGGCCTGCCGGAGCCCGAAGCGATTACCGAAGAGGCGATGCTTTGCGTGGAGGGCATGATCGTGCGCTACCAGATGACGGCCGATCCTGGTGTCGTCGATGCCGGGCGCCGCCTGCTGCGCCGCCTCCAGCAAGTGCACTGAAAGCCAGCGCCGGCCAGTTGACGACCGGACTATTGCCGCAGCGAGGTGATCAGCCGGATGCCGAGCAGCGCCATCACGCCGCCGGCGGCGCGGTCGAGCCAGAGCTTGAAGCGCAGGTAGAAGGCGCGCGGCGCCGCCGACGACAACGCCACCGCCACGATGGCGTACCAGCCGGCCTCGATCGCAAAGACCATCACCGGCAGCGCGAGCAGCAGGGACGCCGGCACCTCGGCCGGCAGCAACGCGGCAAAGACGCTGGCGTAGACGACTGCCGTCTTGGGGTTGCTCAGTTGCGTGGCGAATCCGCTCAGCAGGGCGCGGCCGCGTCCCGGCGCTTGTGCGCCGTTGGCGGCCTGCGAACCGGCAGCCATCGCAAGGGGCTCGCTGGCGCCGCGCCAGATGCGCGCGCCCAGGTAGACAAGATAAAGGCCGCCGCCCACCTTCATCGCCATGTAGAGCCACGGCACCGCCGCCAGCAGGAGCTTGAGCCCGAGCAGCGCGGCCGCGGCAAACACCACGCCGCCCAGCCCCATGCCAAGCGCCATGTGGAGCGCATCCGCGCGCGAACGGGCAATGGCGGCACGGGCCACCATGACGAAGCTCGGGCCGGGGCTGACAGCGCCAAGCGCCAGTGCGCCGCCAATGGCCAGTGTCGATGTGAATGCGTCCATGCGTCTGTCTTGTCGGGAAGGGATGGGAGCTGCGCCGCGGGCCGGCACGATGCCGATGCGCCATGTTAGCAGCAAGACGCCCGCCCTCAGCGTTCCTCCCGTTCAGTCGCCGCCGGACGCCATCCGGCTCAGCCCTCCAATGGCCTCCGCCAGTTCCGCGCGCAGTACCGCCATCAGTTCGGTTGCCGGCAAGGCGCGCGACAGTTGCGCGGCCTGGCCGGCCCATTGCGCCGCAAACTCGGCATTGCCGCATGCCTTGGCAGCCGCGTGCAGCGCCTTGCCGGCATCGTAGGTGATGGGGTAATCGGGAATCGGCGGGCAGTCCGGCGCCTCGCCCAGTTTGGTGAGGCGGTTCACGAAGCCGCGCGCTCGGCGGCCGGAGATGGAGCGGGTCAGCGTCGTGGGGGACGGCTCGCTTGCCAGCAGCGCGGCCCGGTAAGGCGCGTCGGCCGCGGTTTCCGGGGCGACGACGAATGCCGTGCCCAGTTGCGCKGCCTGCGCRCCCAGCGCCAGCGCGGCGGCAATGCCGGCGCCGTCCATGATGCCGCCGGCGGCGACCACCGGCAGGGCAGTGTTGCGGACCAGAAGGCGCACCAGGGCCATGGTGCCAAGCCCTTCGTCATGCCCCTCGGTCTTGAACGTGCCACGGTGGCCGCCAGCTTCCACGCCCTGCGCCACGATAGCGTCGATGCGCGCATCGGCGATCTGCCGCGCTTCGGCGAGATGGGTGGCCGTGGCCATCAGGAAGATGCCGGCCTCATGCAGTGCGTCGATCCAGGCCTGAGCCGGCAAGCCGAAATGGAAACTCACCACCGCCGGCCGCTCCTCCAGCAGCATCGCGTACATGGCGTCGTCGGCAACAAAGCTCTTGTAGATCTCGCGCAGCGATGCCGGCGGCGTGGCGCCGAACTCGGCGAAGCTCGGCGCCAGGTAGGCCAGCCATTGCGCTTCGCGTGCAGGATTGGCGACGGCGGGAGCGTGGCAGAACAGGTTGACGTTGAACGGCTTGTCCGTCAGTGCGCGGGTCTCGCGGATGGCCTTGCGGGCGCCGTCGGCATCCGTGGCGCCGACGCCAAGCGAGCCGAGGCCACCGGCATTCGATACCGCCGCGGCCAGCGCCGGCGTGCCAACGCCGGCCATCGGTGCCTGGATGATGGGGGTAGCGATGCCGAGCCGGGCTAGCAGCGTGCGTGGCTGCGTGGCTTGGGTGGGGGTGTTCATTTGCAGGCTCCTTCTAGAGAGGTTGGATCTGTGCGGTGTGCGCTCAGGCTACGCGTGGAGGTAGCCAGCGGAGCGGGTATGCAATGGCATGGCCTTCAGAGAAAGCACGCGGCGGTCGAGGCCAGCAATGCGACCGCGGCAGCGGCAAGGGGGCCGCTGAAGCTATGGCTGTGCGCCATCAGCGCATCGGACACCAGCGGGCCGGCGATCTGGCCCACGCCATAGGCAGCGGTCATGATGGCCAGCAGGTTGAACTTCACGCGATGGGCCACGCGTTTTGCCGCCGGCATGGCGATGGTCACCGTGCCCACGAAGGTGCCGCCCACCAGCAGGGCGCTGGCCAGGTAGGCCACCGGCGAATGGCTGAGCGCGGGCAGGATCACGCCCGCTGCCTGCACCAGCAGGTTGAGCGCGAGCGCGCGCCGCGTGCCAAGGCGGCCGTGCAGCGCATGCCAGAGAAAACAGGAAGGTGCCGCGCCAAGGCCGAAGGCGGCCCAGATATGGATCGGGTCGATGTGACCGAGCGCATCGCGCACGAACAGCGGCAGGTAGGTGGCGGTGACGATATAGCCGAATCCCGCGAGACCGTAGCTGACGACGAGCGGCCATGGCCCGGGGCCGTTGGCATGGGCCAGGGCAGCGCCGGCCCCGGCGGCATCGGGCACCGCCGGGCGGTGGCTGCCAAGCTGTGGCCAGGCCAGCAAGGCCAGTACGGCGGCACCGCCGCCAATCGCAATCCACAGCAACGGGCTATGCCAGCCGGCGAGGTTGCCGGCGGCGATCAGTTCGGCGGAGAGCAGGATGCCGGCGCCGACGCCCGAGAACAACAGCGGTGCGCCATGCGGATGGCCGACCACATGGAACAGCCAGACGGAGGCGCTGATCAGTGCGATCGCGCTGAGAACGCCGGCCAGGAAGCGCACCGCGATAAAGAACCACGGCGCGGCGGGCAGTGCCAGCACCAGCAGGCATACGGCCGTACCGAGCAGGGCGATGCGGCAGAGTTGCGGTGCCGCGCGTTCCGGCATGCGGGTGACGGCAAGGGCGCCGGCCAGGTAGCCCGCATAGTTCGCGGATGCCGCCAGCGAGCCGGCGCTGACGCTCAGCAAGCCGTCGCGCACCATCAGCGGATACATGCCGGTGAAGGCGAAACGCCCGAAGCCCATGCCGACCGCAAGCACCAGCGCGGCGGCAAGCGATGGCATCCACGGCGCCATCCTCTGGCGCAGGGCGGCGTCCCCGCTCGCGGGGACCGGCTGGATCCTAGCCATGCTGCAACTCCTGCAAGAAGGCCGCGTAAGCCGAGGTCATGAAGCCCGTACGGCGCACCAGGAAGGTGTGCGCCGTACGTACCGGCACGGTCTGCAGGTTCGCCGCGCCGGGGTGGAGCGCCAGCAGCGATCTTGGCAGGATGGCCACTGCCGATCCCGCCGTCACGCAGGCAAGGATGGCGTGGTACGAAGCCAGTTCCAGCACATTCAGCGCCAGCTGCGGGCCTTTGCCGCTGGCAAGCCAGGCTTCGGCGCACATGCGATAGGTGCAGCCACGCGCGAACGTGGCCAGGCTGCGCAGGGTGATGTCTTGTGGCGTGCGCACCGGCGGATGGCTGGGCGGCAGCACCAGCAGGAGTTCTTCGGAAAACAGGAAGGTGCCTTCCAGGCCGGGGCCGAGTACGTCCATGTCGAGTGCATCCGGCGCGCCTTCCGACGGATGGGCCACCAAGGCGCAATCGATGCGATGCGCCAGCAGGGAATCGACCAGGGCCTGCGTGGTGCCGGTCTGGATCTCGATTCGCACATCCGGCCACTTGCCGTGGTAGCGCGCCAGTGGCCGGGGCAGGCGGCTGGCGGCCGAGCTTTCCATGGAGCCCACGCGCAGCGTGCCGGAGGGCACATCGCCGCGCATCGATTGCCGGGCTTCCTCGGCGAGCGCCAGCAGCCGCTCGGTATAGCCCAGGAAACGCTGGCCCTCGGGCGTCAGCGTCATGCGCTTGCTGTCGCGCAGGAACAAGGCGACGCCCAGTTCCTCCTCRAGCTGCTTSACGCGGGTGGTCACGTTCGAYTGCACSCGGTCCAGGGCCTTGGCGGCCCGGGTCACGCTTTCCTCCAGCGCAACGGCCCGGAAGATCTCAAGTTCGGCCAGATCCACGGCAATCCTTTCACTAAGTTTGTTCTCAAAAAGAGAATGTATTCAGGATAACTATCATTGATGGGGATGAATAAGTCAAGAAATCCATGATGCTGGCAGGGTGGACGCGTCGGGAAGGTCCCGAGGGCTGGCGGCCAGCCTTGGCGCTCAGCGGCGCGTGGCCGGGCGCTTGCGGCCTGGGGAGGCAGCCGGCGCAGGACGGTAGCGGGCGCGCAGGGTTTCCAGGAGCAGCGGCAGCGCGGGGGCCGGATTGCTGGCGGCATAGACCACGGCCACGCCGATCCGCAGGTCTGCCTGCTCCTTGAGTTCCTTGTAGACCACACCGGCGCGCGCCATCGCCTGCAGCGAGGAAGGCACCAGCGCCACGCCCTGCCCATCGGCGATCAGGCCCAGCAGCACATGGTGGTCCGCCGGTTCCTGCACTCGCTGCGGTGCATAGTCCAGCGCGCGGAAGACGGCCTCGTAGTGGTCGAAGTAGGCGGGATTCAGCCGCCGCTGGCCCCAGAACAACGGATCGGCTTGCAGTTCCGGCAGTGAGATGCGCTTGCGCCTGGCGAGCCGGTGCGCGGCCGGCAACGCCACCACCAGCGGGTCGTCGAACAAGTGTTCCACCGCCAGTTCGCCGGTGGCGGACGGCAGGCCGATCAGCGCCGCGTCGAGCGCGCCACGGCGCAGGTCGGCAATCGATTGCTGCGATATCTGGCGTTTCTGCAGCAGCCTGATCTCCGGCGCCTKTGCCTGCAATGCCGGCGCGAGCCAGGTGAACAGGGCGGCATCGAACACGGTGGTGATGCCCAGCCGCAGGCCGTGGTTGCGCGTGGCGCGCTGCCGGGCTCGGGCGAGCAGGGCATCGGCGCTGGCGAGCAGCTCGCGCGCCTCGGGCAGCAGGCGGCTGCCCGCGGGCGTCAGTGCTACGCCATTGCGATCCCGCTCGAACAGGCGCGCACCGATGGTTTCCTCCAGCGCCTGGATCTGCCGCGTCAGCGGAGGCTGCGTGATCGACAGCCGTTCCGCCGCGCGGCGAAAGCTCAGTTCGTCCGCGACGGCCACGAAATAGTTCAACTGCCAGAGTTCCAGGCGGCTTTGCATCGGATGTCCTTGTGATACGCCAAAGGTATCACGCCGAAGGCATTGGCGGCGCGCGAACGCGCTCGCTAAGCTTGCCTCACTGTCCTGCCGACGGCACCGCGCCGCCAGGACCTCCCGATGCGAATCAAAAAAAGGAAACCGCATGAATACGCAGACCATGACACTTGGCCGCGCCCAACTTTCCGCCATCGAACAGACGGACGAGCCGTCCCTGGTCGAAGCCTTGCGTGACATCGCCCCTGACCTGGCCAGCCTGGCGATCGGTTTCGTCTACGGCGAGATCTACCCGCGCCCAGGACTCGACCGGAGGCACCGGCAACTCGTCACCGTCGCGGCGCTTGCGGCCATGGGCGGGCTTGAGCCACAGCTCAGGTTCCATCTGGCCGGGGYGCTGCATGCCGGTTGCACGCCGGTCGAACTGGTCGAACTGATGAATCATCTCGTGGTGTATGCCGGGTTTCCCGCGGCGCTCAACGGCATCGCCGCCGCAAGGGAAGTCTTCGCGAAGCAGGGCGTTGCCGTGAATACCGGCACTCCCGCGCCGGACCAGGGCGGATCGCGCTTCGAGGCGGGGCTTGCCCGCTTGCGCGAGATCGACGGCGAAGTGGGGGAGCGCGTGCTTGCCTCGCTCGAGGACATTGCGCCCGACCTCGGTCGTTTCATCATCGAGTTTGCCTTCGGCGATATCTATACCCGGCCCGGCCTCGACCTGGTCTCGCGGGAACTGGTGACCGTGGCCGCGCTGGCAGCCATTGGCTCGGCCACGCCACAGCTCAAGGTGCATATGCACGGCTTGCTGAACGTGGGTGGCTCGCGTGAGCAAATGGTGGAGGCCATCATTCATCTCGCGGCATATGCGGGTTTTCCACGCGCGATCAATGCCGCGCTGGCGGCCAGGGCGGTGCTGGCGGAGCGCCCGCCGGAGCGGCATTGACGGGTGAGCCGCGCTAACGCCGTGCGGGCCTCGGCACGGCCTGCTTGAACGGCTTCAACAAGCTCGGACGGACTGCGGCTGCGGGGACCGCGCCGGTGCCGGCCGCGCCAGCAGTTGCCGGATCGAGGCAAGGTAGCGGTCCCCGACCTCCCGGCTGGCGCGGCTGGACTGGGCGCGCAGCGTGCGCCGGGACGGCGGCGCGATATTCAGGCTGCGGCAGATCGTGGAGAGATACGGCTTGCGTTCTCCCGCCAGCCGCTGCGCGGCCGCTTGCACCACCGCATCGCCGACGCGGGCGCGCAGCCACGCCAGGACCTGCCTGTCGTATTCGTTCTGTACCCGGACAAGGTGTTCCATGATGGGCTCCCGTGAATACTGTTCATCCATACAGTTACTGTAAATATATACAGTAATCTGCGTTTTTCAAGGATGAGATATGGGCAGCCCGCTTCGGGCGGAGCAGATTCGCCTGGCAGAGCGCGGGGCGCGCTACAGCACCATGCAGGCAGCCGCGCTTGCGCCAGGACGTTGGGGCACCCGTGCCTGCCCGGCGGGCCGCTTCTCGTGACGGCGGCGCTGGCTAGCTTGCTGGTTCCTTTCCGGGGCCTCGCGAGGTGCGTCCGCACCCGGTTTGGGCACATGGGTGTCTCGCAGCGCCGGATGGTGTTTGTCCACCCAGCGGGCCGCCCGCCATAGCGCGAAGATGCAGGCAATCGCGTAGCTGCAGTAAATGAAGGTGAGCACAGGCACCTCGCTCCGCGCCCGTCTAGGGGCGAGTGGTTTGGGAAGGTGCGAGTATGCGCAAGATCACTATCGCAGGGATATCACTCGATTGKGGGGAGCTGGACGCAGCACTTGCCGCAAAGCCAGCCTGCTGGCCGTACCAGCGCAAATGCGGATGCCAGGCGCGACAATTGTTTGCAGTTAGCCCGGCGCGGCTGGCGGGTTTTCCATGCCTGGTCCTCCTCCGGCGGATCGGCGCGGTACTCCAGCAGGTCCCCCGGCTGGCACTGCAGCGCCTCGCAGATTTTCTCCAGCGTATCGAAACGGATACCTTTGACCTTGCCGGATTTCAGCAGGGAGAGATTGGGCATCGGTGATGCCGATGTACTGGGCGAGCTCGCGCGATTTCATGAACACTGCCACCACTACCGCCACCAACAACACCGCAGCCACCACAGTCGTCGCATGGATTGCGGCGGGCATTCTGCTTGCCGGCTGTGCGCCGACGCAGCTTGCCAGCCCGGACGCAACGGTGGTCAGGATCTCCCACAACGAGCCGGGCGGCGGATGTGACGCAGCGCGCCGGCCGGACCGGCAGCGGCATCACGCCAGTGCGACGCTCAGTGCGCTCTGGGCAGAGACCAGGTGGCGGCCACGGCGGCGGCGGTAGTTGCCATCCGAGTCCATCTCCCAGGTGTCGCGGTTGTCCTTCAGGTAGATCTTCAGGCCTTCCTCGATCACGCGCTTCTTGAGCGATTTGTCCAGCACGGGGAAGCACACTTCGATGCGCCGGAAGAAGTCCCGTTCCATCCAGTCGGCGCTGGACAACCGCACGTCCTCGGCCTTGTCGTTATAGAAGTAGAAAATCCGCGCATGTTCGAGGAACTGGCCAAGTACCGAACGCACCCGGATATTCTCCGACAGGCCGGGTATGCCGGGCCGCAAGGCGCAGCCGCCGCGCACGATGAGTTCGATCCGCACGCCGTCGCAGGATGCCTGGTAGAGCGCCTGGATGATAGTCGGGTCCATCAGGGCGTTCATCTTGGCAATGATCAGTCCCTTGCGGCCAGCCTTGGCGTGCTTGCCCTCACGGCGGATGGCGTCGAGCAATGCCGAATGCAGGGTGAACGGCGCCTGCCAGAAGTGGGTAAGCGTGCCGGGATGGCCCAGGCCGGTCAGCTGGGAGAACACGTTCGCCACATCCTCGACCATGGCTTCCTTGCACGTGAACAAGCCGAAGTCCGTGAAATTCCTGGCGGTCTGCGAGTGGTAGTTGCCTGTGGAGAGATGCGCGTAACGCCTGAGTTTTTTTCCTTCGCGCCGCACCACCATGGCCATCTTGGCATGCGACTTGTAGCCGACCACGCCGTACACCACATGGGCACCGGCTTCTTCCAGTTGCGCCGCCCAGTTGATGTTGGCCTCCTCGTCGAAGCGGGCCAGCAGTTCCACCACCACGCTGACTTCCTTGCCCCTGCGCGCGGCGCCGATCAGTGCCTGCAGCAGCGCCGAGTCGTTGCCGGCGCGGTACACAGTCTGCTTGATGGCCATCACATCGGGGTCTTCAGCGGCCTGGCGGATGAAATCCACCACCGGGGCAAACGACTGGTACGGATGGTGCAGCAGGATATCGCCGTCGCGGATGGCGCGGAACATGTCCGGCTGGCCCTGCAGCGCCTTCGGCAAGCCTGGCCGGCATGGCGGATATTTCAGGTCCTCGCGGTCCACGCTGTCGGGCACCGGCAGCAGCCGCACGAGGTTGACCGGGCCATTCACGGAAAACACCTCGGTGTCCTCCAGCCCGAACTGGTTCTGCAGGAACCTGGTCATCTCGTCGGAGCAGTTGTCCGCGACCTCAAGCCGTACCGCATCGCCGAAATGCCGCTGTGGCAGTTCGCCCTGCAGCGCATCGCGCAGGTTCTTGATTTCTTCCTCGTCGACGAACAGTTCGCTGTTGCGGGTGACCCGGAACTGGTAGCAGCCGCGCACATGCATGCCGGGAAACAGTTCGCAGACGTGGGCATGCAGGATGGAAGACAGGAACACAAAGCCGTGTTTGCAGCCGGAGATCTCTTCCGGCAGGAGGATCACGCGGGGCAGGGAGCGGGGCGCTTGTACGATGGCCGCGCCAGCCTCCCGGCCGAAGGCGTCCTTGCCTTCGAGTTCCACCGCGAAGTTCAGGCTCTTGTTGAGCACTCGCGGGAAGGGATGCGCGGGATCGAGGCCGATGGGGGTCAGCACGGGCATCAACTCGCGGAAGAAAAAGGCGCGAATCCATTCGGCCTGTTCCGGCGTCCAGTGCGGCCGGCGCAGGAAGCGGATTTCCTGCCGGTCCAGCTCGGGAATCAGCACATCATTGAACAGGTGGTATTGCTCCGCGACCAGCTTATGCGTGCGTGCGCTGACCAGCGCATAGACCTGCCGCGTGTCCAGCCCGTCCGGCCCGCTGGCGATCGCCTGCAGCTTGATCTGTTCCTTGAGGCCGGCAACGCGGATCTCGAAGAACTCGTCGAGGTTGCTGCTGAAGATGCATAGGAAGCGCAAGCGCTCCAGCAACGGGATGTCGCAATTCTCCGCCTGGGCGAGCACGCGCCGGTTGAACTCCAGCTGGCTCGCTTCTCGATTCAGGAAGAGCTGCAGCGCGTTGGCGCCGATGTTGGCGCTCGCGCTGGCAAGGAAGTCCGACGGAACGCCGCGAACATCACTTGGTGCGAGAGGGAGGGAAGGGGCGATCTCTAGTGGAGCAGCCGAGCCTTCTTCCATGATGCGCTTGAATCCTTCTTTGGAATGGGCCATCGCGCGCCGATGGCCTGTTGGATAGATATTACCGCGCCGCGCGGCGATTGAGGAGTGGAACTGTGGGCGAAACACCGCACATTTCTTCCAGTCGCCGGCGGGAATGGCAAAAGCGCATACGCAAGATTTGTTCCATGTTCTCTTCCCGTGCAGCGGAAGTGGATTGCGGCCAAGCGCGCTCACATGCATGATGGAGCCCTGCATGGCAACGCTGCAGCGCGCATTGTCCGCTTCACGCGATTCGCTACCTGGAAAGTCAAATCCTGGAATCCAAATGGAACTGATCTACGTTGCGGACCCGATGTGCTCGTGGTGTTACGGCTTCGGCAAGGAATTGTCCGCGCTGGTGGCGCGTTTCCCGGATCTGCCGCTGGGCGTGGTGGTCGGGGGCCTGCGCGCGGGGGCCACGGACATCATGGACGACGCGGCAAGGAATGTGCGCCTGCAACACTGGGCTCGGGTCGAGCAAGCCAGCGGCATGCCATTCAACCGCGAAGGCCTGCTGGCGCGCGAAGATTTCGTCTACGACACGGAGCCGGTGTGCCGGGCGGTCGTCACCGCGCGCATCCTCGCCGGGCAGGGCAACCTGCTCGCCGTATTCGATGCGCTGCAGCATGCGTTCTACATGGATGCCCTGAATACGACCGATGCCGGCGTGCTGGCCGGCATAGCATCGCAAGCGCTGACACGGCTCGGGTACGGCATCGATGCCGCTACGTTCGAGGCGGCGTGGCGCGCACCTGCGACCATCACCGAGACGCACGCGGACTTTGCCCTGGCACGTTCGTGGGGCGTCACCAGTTTCCCCACGCTGCTGTTGCGCGTTGGTAGCGAACTCCACGGCATCACGACCGGGTACGCTAGTGCCGGCATGATCGAGCACCGCCTGGCGTCCGTGCTGGAGCAATTGGCGGCGCGCGCCTGACGCAGGCCTGCCYGTCACCACYACGGTGACGCTTGGCTACGATGATCTATTGCCTGGGCGGCTGCTAATTCCCTTCTGCGCCATTCTCCACTGCCGGCGCCTGTTGCCTTGTCTATCCGGCCGCCAAGCGGAACGACCCCAAGAGCGGGCCAGTCTGGCTTGTCAGCGGGCAGGGCCCAGCAGGTTGGCCTGCGGTTCGCCGAAGTTGCCCAGCCCGGGCTCATTTCCTTCATCCGTTACAAAATACGGGTGGCAATGTCGTTTTGTGCTTTTTGAGTATCATTTTCGAGTGATGCTGGTGAAGCAGCGCCTCTGTTGGCATCTTGCATACGTACTATCACCTAATGCTGCGATGCGTCATTCCTTTTGCTATACTAGGGAAAACCCGATGAGGGTTATCCCTGAAAGGAAGAAAGCCATGAACTCGCAATCCGATATCAAGATGACCGACCAACTCGAACGCGAACTGATTGAACGCGAACTCGGTCCCCGCAGCCCGGCCTTTATCGATGACGTGAAGAGCGCCATCGCCGCCGTGCAAGACGTGTTTGGCCGCCTGCAAAGCCAGGCTCGCAAGGCAAAGATCGTTTTCGCGAACGGCTGATTGCCGAATTGCCAGAGCACCGACATCAAGAAGCGCGAATCAAGAGTAATTGCTGCTGTAGTGCACTGTAGTTAGCTATTGTTTGTTGTTGATGTGTGTAGTCTTGGTTTGACGGCTGTATCACTGCCGCTCGCGCCGCGCCCCGGCGCGCGTTGAAAAGCGAGGGCAGGCACTACGTGAAACCGGCGTGGATGTTTCCACGCGGCAAGACCGGCCAACGCGTCGCTCCATGGAGCGCAACGCTTCTTGGCCGGTTTTTTTATTTGAGGTTCATCCGACTTTCGTGTGGGTCAGCGCAGCTGGATGTAGGTTGAGACCACCGC
>NZ_JBFTLX010000228.1:0-11886 GCF_056396665.1 Cupriavidus sp. 05T313
CCGTACCCGCTCGGCGCGCACTGGGATGGGCTCGGGGTCCGTACCCGCTCGGCGCGCACTGGGATGGGCTCGGGGTCAACTTTGCCGTGTTCTCCGCCAATGCCGCGCGTATCGACCTCTGCCTGTTCTCTGCAAACGGCCGCAAGGAGCTAGCGCGAATCACGCTGCCCGAATGCACCGACGAGGTCTGGCACGGCTACCTGCCACACGCGGCGATCGGCACAGTTTACGGCTATCGCGCGTTTGGCCCTTACGAGCCGACCAAGGGGTACCGTTTCAACGCGCACAAGCTGTTGCTCGATCCCTATGCGCGGCAGTTGAGCGGGCCGGTGCGCTGGTCCGAAGCGCTGTTCGGCTACCGGCTGCAAAGTCCGCGCGCCGACCTCACGCCCGACCGCCGTGACAACGCCCCCGCCATGCCCAAGGCGGTGGTGGTGGACACCAGCTTCCACTGGGGCGACGACCGCACGCCGGACGTGCCGTGGGAGAAAACCGTCATCTACGAAGTCCATCCGCGCGGCCTGTCGATGCTGCGCCAGGACCTGCTGCCGCACACGCGCGGCACCTTCGCCGCACTGTGCGACCCGCGTTTTATCGACCACCTTCACAAGCTGGGCGTAACCGCCGTGGAACTACTGCCCATCCATGCCTTCCTGCAGGACCGCTTCCTGGTGGAGCGCAGCTTGCGCAACTACTGGGGCTACAACACGTTGGCTTTTTTCGCGCCAGAGCCGGCTTATCTCAGCATCGGTCAGCTCAACGAATTCAAGGTAGCGGTGCGGCGGCTGCACGCGGCGGGCGTCGAGGTCATCCTCGACGTGGTCTATAACCACACTTGTGAGGGCAACGCGCTCGGCCCGACGGTATCATGGCGCGGACTGGACAACGCCAGCTACTATCGGCTCATGCCGGGCGATGAGCGCCACTACATCAACGACACCGGCTGCGGCAACACGCTCAACCTGTCACACCCGCGCGTGCTGCAGATGGTGATGGACTCGTTGCGCTACTGGACCGAGTGCTTCCATGTCGACGGCTTCCGCTTCGATCTCGGCACCACGCTGGGACGCGAGGGCAATGGCTTCGACCCCGGCGCGGGCTTCTTCGACGCGATCCTGCAGGATCCGGTGTTGTCGCGCGTCAAGCTGATCTCCGAGCCCTGGGATCTTGGCCCCGGCGGCTACCAGGTGGGCAACCACCCGCCCGGCTTTGCCGAATGGAACGACAAGTTCCGCGACACTGTGCGGCGCTACTGGCGCGGCGACGCCGGCCAGCGCGGCGACTTGGCCGCGCGCCTGGCCGGCTCGGCCGATTTGTTCGACCGCCGTCACCGCAAGCCCTGGGCTTCGGTGAACTTCATCACCGCGCACGACGGCTTCACGCTGGCCGATCTCGTCAGCTACAGCACCAAACACAACGAAGCCAACTGCGAGGACAACCGCGACGGCACAGACGACAACGCCAGCGCCAACTGGAGCCCGGACGGCAGCGTGGAAGGTCCCACCGACGACCCGGTGATCCTTGAGACGCGCGGGCGCGTGGCGCGCGCGATGATGGTCACGCTGCTGCTCTCACACGGCACGCCGATGCTCACCGCGGGCGACGAATGGAGCCGCAGCCAGGTCGGCAACAACAACGCCTATTGCCAGGATAACGAACTCTCCTGGCTGGACTGGGACGACGCGGGCAGCGCCGCCGGCCGCGCCATGACCGCTTTTGTCAGCCGCCTGCTAGCGCTGCGTCGGCGCCTGTACGCCTTCTCCGAGGCCCGCTTTCCCCACGGGCGCCGCGAATTGGAACCGGGGCTAGCCGACATCGCGTGGTTCGATACGGACGGCCACGCCCTCAGCACCGAACAATGGTCCGACCCCGGCGGCTGCACCCTAGCCATGCGGCGCGCCGCCAGCGGCCCGGATGGCCAGATCCAGGTGACCTTGCTGCTGCTCAACGCTGGCAGCGGTGACGCCACGTTCCGGCTGCCGGAGCCGGCGCAACACTGGCAGTTGCTGATCGACAGCAGCCAGCCTGACGCGTCCGATGCTGGCGTCGACACACCTACCCTGACCGTCCCGGCGCATGCCGTGGCGCTGTTACTGGCCGCGCCGCCCAGCGACGCGGACTCGCAATGGAGTTAGCCCAACCCGTTCCCAGGCCATTGAAGGAGGCCGCATCATGAACGCCTTGCCATCGCTGCCGGCGCCGTCGCCATTGCAGTCATTCGGTCCCAGCCGGCTTGAGGACGGGCGCATGCGCTTTCGCCTGTGGGCACCAGATGCCGCCGCCAGCGGCCAGCCTATACGGCTGGAGATCGCAGGCTTTGGGCCGGTGCCGATGTGCGCGGTCGCGCCCGGCCCGGGCGAGAGCGAGGGCTGGCTCGAGGCGATTGCGCCCTGCTGCCGGGCCGCGCGCTACTGGTTCCGGCTTGACGACGGCAGCACCGTGCCCGATCCCGCCTCGCGCGCCCAGGCCAACGACGTCGATGGCGCCAGCCTGGTCTGCGACCCGCACGCCTACATCTGGTGCCACCCGTACTGGCGTGGCCGCCCCTGGCACGAGGCGGTTGTCTACGAAATGCATGTCGGCCTGTGCGGCGGCTACGCCGGCGCCACAAGGCAACTGCCGCGCCTGGCCGCACTTGGCATTACGGCGGTGGAACTGATGCCGCTGGCCGAATTTCCTGGTGGGCGCAACTGGGGCTATGACGGCGTGCTGCCGTTCGCCCCGGAATGCAGTTATGGCAAGCCCGATGAACTCCGCGCGCTGGTGGACTGCGCGCACGGCTTGGGCATGATGGTGCTGCTCGACGTGGTCTACAACCACTTCGGCCCGGAAGGCAATTTCCTTCACCGGTACGCCGCCACGTTCTTCCGCAGCGATGTGCGCACGCCATGGGGGGCGGCCATCGATTTCCGTCAGCCCGAGGTGCGCCGCTTCTTTACCGAAAACGCCTGCTATTGGCTGGAGGACTTCCGCTTCGACGGATTGCGCCTGGACGCCGTGCACGCCATCGTCGACGAAGGCTGGTTGCGGGAAATGGCGGGCGAGGTGCGCGCGCGCCATCCTGGCCGGCATATCCACCTCGTCCTGGAGAACCACGACAACGACGCCTCGCTGCTGGCGGCAGGCTTCGATGCGCAGTGGAACGACGATGGCCACCACGCCCTGCACGTGCTGCTGACCGGCGAGTGCGATGGCTACTACGGGGACTATGCCCGGCCAGCCGGCGATGCGCCTGCCGAGGAATCCGCTGCCCCCATGCTGGCACATCTCGCCCGAGTATTAGCCGAAGGCTTTGCCTACCAGGGCGAGGTCTCGCCAACGCGCGGCACACGCCGCGGCCAGCCCAGCGCCGCGCTGGCGCCCACCGCCTTCGTGCTGTTCCTTCAAAACCACGACCAGACCGGCAATCGCGCACTAGGCGAGCGCCTGACCCGGCTGGCGCAGCCCGATGCGCTGCGCGCGGCGGTCTTGCTGCAACTGCTGTGTCCGCAGATCCCGCTGGTCTTCATGGGCGAGGAGTACGGGGCGGAAACGCCGTTCCTGTATTTCACCAGCCACCCGCCCGAGCTGGCCGAGGCCGTGCGCGCCGGCCGCCGCCGGGAGTTCGGCGCGGTGGCCGCCTTTGGCGATCCGGAGCGCGCGGCGCTGATCCCCGATCCGAACGACCCCGCTACCTTCGAGGCGTCTCGTCCCCCGCTCGATGGCGACAACGCGTGGAGCCAATATTACCGTGCGCTGCTGGCCATCCGCCAGCGCGAGCTGGTGCCGCGCCTGGCGGGCAGCACCAGCGCTGGCGTGCGCATCGTAGGCGAGGCGGCGCTGGCGGCAAGCTGGCGGCTGGGCGACGGCGCGCTGCTGACGATCTGGATCAACTTCTGCGATGCACCCGCGTCGAGCTCGCCGGCGGGCATGCCGCCCGTCATTCCCGGCCGGCTGCTGGCCCAAAGTCGCGAAGGCGCCGAGCAGGCTCTGGCCAAGGGGCTGCTGCCTCCGGCCTCCGCGATTGCCTGCCTGGACGCTCCCGCTCACCCCTAACGAGGCCAGCATGGATCCCCCCGATACCGCGCATGAAGGAGCCTTGCAGGCACTGCACACCTTGGCCGACCGGGCCGGCCTGCTGGTCCATTGGCAAGATGCCCAGGGCCGTGCGCGCGAGGTCGAGCCCGATACACTGCGCGCCATGCTCGGGAAATTCGGGCTGCCCAGCGCCACAGTAGGTCAGTGCGAGGCCGCGCGCGCGCAGTTGGCCGCCGAGGATGCCGAGCAGGGCTTGCCGCCGTTGATCACCGCGGACCAGGGCGAGCCCGTGGCAATCGCATCCGGGCATACCCTCTCGCGACAGGCGTACCGGCTCGAACTGGAAGACGGCAGCGTGTTGAACGGCACCGCCCGGCGCGATGCCAGCGGCATCCTGCGCGTGCCGGCCATCGTTGCCAGTGGCTATCACCGGCTGATGCTCGGCAATGACGAAGTCACGCTGGGCGTGGCGCCGGCGCGCTGCTTCGGGATGGCCGATGCGTTGCGCATGCGGCAACACAGTGAACGCGATGACCGCGATGACGATAGCCGGCGGCCTTGGGGCCTCTCTGTGCAACTGTATTCCCTCCGCCGCGGCGCCGCAGCGGGGCTGGGCGACCTCACCGCCCTGGCGCAGTGCTGCGAGGCCGCCGCACGCGAAGGCGCCGACGCGGTCGCCATCAATCCGCTGCACGCCGGATTTGCCGCCTTGCCGCAGCGCTACAGCCCCTACGCACCGTCCAGCCGGCTGTTTCTTAACCCGCTCTATGCCGACCCCGCCGCCGCCTTCGGCCAGCATGCCGTCGCGCAGGCCGAAGCGGCGCTGGGCCTGCGCGCGGCCCTGCAGGCGCTCGAAGCGCGCACTGAGATCGACTGGCCCGCACTGGCCCAGGCGCGCAACGCCGTGCTGCAATGGCTGTGGCAGCGCCGCGCCACGCTGCTGCCTGCCCGCGCGGCGCAGGCATTCGCGGCGTTTCGGCGGCACCACGGCGCCTCTCTTGAAGTGCATGCGCGTTTCGAAGCGCTGCAGGCCCATCACCTGGCAGCTGCCGGCAGCCAGGAGCAAGCGGCCGCCGCTTCCGACTGGCGGCGATGGCCCGTGACCCAGCACTCGCCGGAAGCCGCCTCGGTGGCGGCCTTTGCGAGGGCCAATGCCGATGCCGTGAGCTACCACGCCTTCGTGCAGTGGCTGGCGGCGGACGGGCTGGCCGCCGCCCAGCATGCCGCGCGCGGCGCAGGCATGGCAATCGGCCTGATCGCCGACCTCGCGATCGGTACCGACGCGGGTGGCAGCCACGCCTGGGCGCGTCAGGATGAAATCCTGCCCGGCGTCTCCGCCGGAGCCCCGCCCGACCTGTACAACCCGCAGGGCCAGGACTGGGGGATTTCCGTGTTCTCGCCGCGCGCGCTGCGCCGACGGGGCTTTGGCGCCTTCATCGAGATGCTGCGCGCCAACCTCGATCAGGTGGGCGGCCTGCGCATCGACCATGCGCTGGGCCTGGCCCGCATGTGGCTGGTGCCCGATGGCGCACTGCCCGCCGCGGGCGCCTACCTGCGCTTCCCGTTCGACGACCTGCAGCGGCTGATCGCGCTGGAATCCTGGCGGCACCGCGCCGTCATTATCGGCGAGAACCTCGGCACCGCGCCGGCGACCTTCAACGCCAGCCTGGCTGCGCGCGGCATACTCGGCATCGATGTGCTGTGGTTCGAGCGCGAAAGCGCGGCAGCCGATGCCGGGGACTCAGCTGCGCAACCCGCCACGTCCGGCACCCCGCCCGTGCCCGCCTTCCTGCCGCCCGAGCGCTGGCCGCCCGAGGCGGTGGCCACCACGACCACCCATGACTTGCCCACAGTGGCCGGCTGGTGGGCTGGCCGCGACATCTTCTGGCGGGCGCGCCTGGACCAGCTCGGCGCCGAAACCGAGTGCGGCGCACTGGTCGCGCGCGCCGGTGAGCGGGCGGCGCTGTGGCAGGCGCTGAGCGCCGCAGGCCTGGTACGCGGACCGGGACCCGGCCCCGACCGCCCGCCGCTTGAAGCCATCCTGGCCTGGCTCGGCCGGGCCAGCACGCCACTGTGCCTGGTGCCGGTGGAAGACCTACTGGGCGCCGTCGAGCAGCCCAACCTGCCCGGCACGGCGTCGGGCCACCCCAACTGGCAACGCCGGCTGGACGCCGACGTGCGAACGCTGTTTTCCAGCCCGCCAGTGCGCCAGCGCATTGCCGCGCTGCGCAGCGCGGGCACGAGCGGTCGCGGCGCGCCGGCGACGAATTCCCGATAACCCGGAAGAGAGACACTGAATGCTCCAACCTTGCCTGCCACCCCGCGCCACGGCTCGCCTGCAGCTCCACGCCGGCTTCACCTTCGGGCACGCTGCCGCGCAGATCGATTACTACGCGGCACTCGGTGTCAGCCATCTTTACCTCTCGCCGATCTTCAACGCGCGCCCGGGCTCGACCCACGGCTACGACGTCACGGATTTCCGCTCTATCAATCCGGAACTGGGTGGCGAGGGCGGCTTCTACCGTTTTGCTGAACGCGCCCGCGAACGTGGCTTAGGACTGGTGCTGGACATCGTGCCCAACCATATGGCGGCCAGCCCTAATCACAATCCCTGGTGGCGCGATGTGCTGGCGCGCGGGGCGGAAAGCGCGTACGCCCATCACTTCGATATCGACTGGCATTCTTCCGACCCGGACCTGCACGGCCGCGTACTGCTGCCCATCCTGGGCAAGCCCTACTGGGAGGCGCTGTGCGCCGGTGAGTTGACGCTGAGTTTCGATGTGCGGGCGGGCCAGCCGGTCGTGTGCTACGGCGAACACGCGCTGCCGCTGGCGGACGATACCTTCGAACCCGCCGCGGCTGCGAGCCTGCCGGGCGAGTTCGACGGGCGCGACGCGACGGGCCGCGCCCGCCTGCACGCCCTGCTGGAACGGCAGTACTACAGGCTGGCCTGGTGGGCCACGGCAGCCGACGAGCTGAACTGGCGGCGCTTTTTCGAGGTCAGCGAGCTGGTGGGTATGCGGGTGGAACAGGCACCCGTGTTCGAAGCGATTCACGGGCTGGTGTTGCAATTGTTCCGTGAGGGCTGGATCGACGGTGTGCGGGTGGACCACGTGGACGGCCTGGCCGATCCGGCGGCCTACTGCCAGCAGTTGCGCGCCCACCTCGCCGCACTCGCGCCCGACCGGCCGCCGGGACGCGCCATCGCGTCCCCGTGGCTGGTGATCGAGAAGATCCTGGCAGAGCAGGAGACGTTGCACGCGGACTGGCTGGTGGACGGCACCACCGGCTACGACTTCATGAATGAAGTGGCCTGCGTGTTGCACGACGGCACAGGCGCAGCCGCGCTCACCGGGCTTTGGCAGGAGATGAGCGGCGAGACGCGCTGCTTCGAAGAGCAGGTGGAGTCGGCCCGCGGCCATATGCTCGGCCATCACCTAGTCACTGAGTACGAAGGCGCTTGCCGTCGTCTGCATGCCTGCGCGCGCAGCAACCCTGCCACCCGCGACCTGACGCTGGCCAGCCTGCGGCGCGCGCTGGCGGCGCTGCTGGTGCGGCTGCAGGTCTATCGTACCTACTTCAGTGAGCGCGTACGGACCCGCGAGGACAAGGCGGCGCTGCAGCGCGCCGCCGACGCCGCGCGTGCCACGCTGGCTGCCACCGACCTGCCGGCGCTGGCACGCTTGCTGTCATGGCTGGCAGACCCGGCCGGCGACAACACGGCGCTGGGCGAGGCGCGCACGCGCGTGCAGCAGTTGATGCCACCGCTGGCCGCCAAGGCCGCCGAGGACACCGTCTTCTACCGCTACGGCCGCTTGCTTTCGCGCAACGAAGTAGGCAGCAACCCCGCCACCCTGGCCCTGCCGCTCGAGGACTTCCACGCGCGCATGRCACAGCGCGCACTGGCCTGGCCGAATGCCATGCTGGCCACCGCCACCCACGACCACAAGCGCGGCGAGGATGCGCGCATGCGCCTGGCGGTGCTGAGCGAGCTTCCTGAAGAGTGGGCCGAAACCGTCAGTCTGTGGGAGATGCAGTGCCGGCCCTTGCTGGCACGTTTGCCGTGCGGCCCCGACGGCACGGACCGATTGATGCTGTACCAGACGCTGGCCGGCGCCTGGCCAGCCGGGCTGGCGCCGGGCCACGCGGAGGGTGTATCGGCGTTGCTTGCCCGCGTGCAAGCCTGGCAGTTGAAATCGATCCGGGAAGCCAAGCGGCACGGTAGCTGGACCAGTCCCGACATCGCCTATGAGGAAGGCTGCGCAGCCTTTCTCGATGAGCTCGGCGCCGACACGTCCACAGGTGGGGTTCTGGCGCAGCTCGCCCGATTTGCCCGCCGCATCGCCGTGCCAGGCACCATCAACAGCCTGACGCAGACGCTGGTGCAACTGACGGCGCCCGGTGTGCCCGACCGCTACCAGGGTGCCGAGGACTGGGATCTCAGCCTGGTCGATCCCGATAACCGCCGCCCGGTGGATTTCGAGTCGCTGCGCGCCCGGTTGGATGACACATCTGGGTGGCCCGAATGGCTCGCCAACTGGCAGGACGGCCGCCTCAAGCTGCAACTGATCCGCAGCGGACTGGCCGCACGGCGGGCCCATGCCGAATTGTTTGCCGCCGGGGACTATGGCCCCATCGCGCTGGCCGGCCCGCTCTCCGCGCACGCGCTTGCATTCATGCGCCGCCATGGGCAGGCGCAGGCACTGGTGGTCGGCACCAGGCTGGCCGCCCGGCTGGCCGAGAGCGACCGGCCCATGCTCGCGCCAGCGCAATGGCGCGACACCGCTCTGCGAGTCGGACGCGGGGACAACAGCCATTGGGTGGATGTCCTGACCAGCCGCCAGCTGGACGCGCGCGCCGGCTGCCTGGCCTTGGCCGAGGTGCTGGAAATACTGCCAGTGGCCCTATTGTTGCGCACCAGGTGACGCGCATCCAATCTGCGCCAGCGATGTGGTAGCAATTCGGCGATGCTGCTGGCGCGGTGCGTTGGTAGCCGTGTGATCACGTCTTTCAGATAGGCGTACGGATCGTGACCATTGAGTTGCGCTGACCGAATCAAACTCATGATTGCCGCGGCACGCTGTCCCGCACGCAAGGAGCCGGCGAACAGCCAGTTCGCCCTGCCTATCGCCCACGGGCGGATCTGATTCTCGACCCAGTTGTTGTCCACGGGCACGTCCCCGTCCTCAAGATAACGCGTTAGTGCTTCCCAGCGCTTGAGGCTGTAGTCGAGCGCCTTCGCAATCGCGGAGCGTTCCGGAACGAGCTTGCGTTGGCCGGTCATCCACGTGTGCAGCGCCTCGGCCACCGGCTTGGCGCGCAACTGACGAAGCGCGCGTCGTTTGTCGGCCTTCAGATCAACTGCCTCTCGCTCGACGTCGTAAAGCGCGGCGAAGAACTTCAAGGCCTGCTCGGCAATCTGGCTCTTGTTGCTGGCATGCAGGTCGAAGAACTTTCGTCGCGCGTGAGCCGCACATCCGATTTCGATGATGCCTTGCTGGAATCCGGCCTTGTACCCGCCGTAGTCATCGCACACAAGCTTGCCCTGCCAGTCACCCAGGAAGGTGCGGGAATGCTCGCCGGCGCGGCTGTCGGCGAAGTCATAGACTACGGCTCGCACGTCTGCGAATTGCGTTGCGGTATACGCCCACAGGTAGGCACGATGCGTTTTTCCCTTACCGGGACTGAGCATCTGCACCGGCGTCTCATCGGCATGCAGCACGCCCTGTTGCAATATCTCCTGATGCAGCGCGTCGACCAGCGGCTGCAACCGCACTCCGCACACGCCTACCCAGGCTCCAAGTGTCGACCGCGGGATCGCCAGACCGGCGCGCGCAAGGATACGCTCCTGCCGGTACAGTGGTAGGTGGTCTCCGTATTTGGAGACCAGCGTATGGGCCAGCAGTCCGGCAGTAGATCCTATGAAGCATCTAGGCCTCGCCACGCCGAGGCCTAGAATCAGCGTGCCGAGCTTGGCTCATAGGAGACCATCATGCGTACAGATCAGGCATACACGGGTACAGAGGAGCGGGTGTTGGCGGTCTCGCTTGAACTGGCAACCGCGAAGTGGAAGGTCGCGTTACACGACGGGCAGCGCGAGCAACCGGCTATACACACCGTCGCCCAACCGCAGGCGGCAACCCGCTTGCAGGCCGTGCTGGACCTGATCGAATACCAGAAACGCAAGTGGTCGCTGCCGGCAGGCGTGAGGCTCGCCGTGAGCTACGAAGCCGGCCAGGACGCGTTCTGGATCTATCGCGCGCTGCCGGCACGAGTGATCGACTGCTATGTTGTCGATCCGGCCAGCATTCCGGTCGAGCGCCATCAGCGACGGGCCAAGACCGATCGGCTCGATGCGATTAAGCTCGTCATCAACCTACGCGCGTGGCTGCGAGGCGAGCGCGACCGCATGCATGTGGTTCACGTGCCGTCTTCGCAGGACGAGGCGTCACGCCAAATGATGCGCGATCGCGGGGCACTGCAGAAGGAGGTCCTGCAGCATCGCGACCGGATGCGCAAGCTGCTGGCCACGCTCGGTTGCTGGGATGACGTCGACAGCAAGGCCTTCGCCAACCGCCTCGCCCGTGACGAGGTGCTGTGCCACGACGGCGAACCGCTGCCGCCCGAGTTGCGTGAACGGCTGCTGCGCGAGTGCGAACGCTTGGCGCTGGCGGAGAAGCAACTCGCCGTGCTCGAGAAGACGAGACAAGCAATCCTGCCGGCACCCGCGCGCAAGCGGATTGATGCCCTGGCACGCCTAAAGGGGATTGGCGAAGTGGGTGCGTCGCGCCTCGCCCTCGAACTGTTCTGGAGAGAGTTCAGCAACCGATGCCAGGCGGGTGCCTGCGTAGGCCTGGTGCCGCAGCCCTACGATAGCGGCGAGAGCCAGGTAGACCAGGGCATCAGCAAACAGGGCAACCGGCGGGTCCGCGCTCTACTGGTCGAGATGGCATGGTGCTGGCTGCGCTACCAGCCCGACAGCGCGCTGACACAGTGGTTCATCCAGCGCACGCAGGGCACGGGACCGAATCGCCGGGCGCGGCGCATCGCCATCGTCGCGGTCGCCCGACGCCTCGCGATTGCGCTGTGGCGCTATCTGAAGGACGTCGTCATCCCTGAAGGCGCACACCTGAAGTCGGCCTAAGCCCTCAGGCTTAGCAGGAAGGAGGTAAGGTTTAGCCAGACAGTACGTAGCAGACACGGTTTGAAGTGGACATGCCCGTGGCATTCCTGGGTTGCTGATGCAACCGATTCATGTAGATGGGGCATGTTCCCGGCGACGTTTCCGGCGTAACGCGCATGCAGGATGAGGCCGGCCAGGCGCCGGCGGATAGAAGGTGGTCGGACGTCACGTCCGACGCGCGCACAATCGGCTTCAGACTACTGGCTGCACGTAGGTWCTGGCGCGTCGTTTGCAATGGAGGTGCTGAATTCGATTGCAGTCAAATACTAACCAGTTTACCAAAGGGCTTGACAAAGTGCTGCTCATAGAAGGAATGCCCTTGTCGATGATGTGCGGCGGCATGGATAACCAACCACTGTCAGATTTAGTCTAGGCTATTACATATTACCTGGCCGCATAACGGTACCCCACCTACGGCCTGCGTCTGCTGTTTGGAAGGCAGTCCTTTCAGCACAATGATGTAACGGCGAACACGCCGTTTTTTCACTCGCCCCCGCAATTTGCATCAGCGCCGTCTGTCATCACCGCAAAGATTTTCGACACTGATGGGGGCGCCGGTGTGACATGCTGCCCTTAGAACCCGTTTGATAATTCAGGGATGGGCGATTCTGCGTAGCAGCAGCCCGCCCATTGCGATATAGACCATGGCCTCGGACACATCAGGACGTCGCTCGTAGTCCCTGACA
>NZ_JBFTLX010000229.1:0-22109 GCF_056396665.1 Cupriavidus sp. 05T313
ATCCCGAAGTGCGCATCCTGCTGGACACGTCGACGCGCATGCTAAATCTGGCAAAGCGTGAAGCGGATATCGCGGTCCGGTCAGTCAGGCCGGAAAATCCCGATCTAGTCGCGCGGCGCCTGGCTCGCTGGCCCATGGCGCTCTTTGCATCGAATGCTTATCTCGAGCGCCACGGCAAGCCCGCTGCTGGCTCCGCCTTCGCGGGCCACGATCTTGTCTGCTATCAGGGAAACTGGACCGGTAATCGATCACCGACGCTTGCTGGCGAACCGATACACGCGGGGCGCATCGTATCGACCTTCAATTCCAGCCTCATGCTGCGTACCGCGGTAAAGGCAGGCCTCGGCATCGGTGAGCTTCCGATCCATCTGGCTGAACACGACGGCCTCGTGCAGGTATGGCCGGAACCCGCACGTGGGGCGGTCTACGAAATCTGGCTCGTCACGCATCAAGACCTTCGGCATACCGCGCGCATCACAGCAATGATTGACGGCATCGTCTCCGCGTTCGAAGATCACACAACCCACACAAAATGGTCGCGCACGACTTAGCTGCGGCTGCTGCGTGTCGCGCTACCTGCCCGAGCGGCCGATTTATGCGGAATGTCAGCCGTTCAATGCGAGCCGCAGCCGGGCCCATTCAAGTCGGTCAGGTCGCTGGTGCCACGGATAACGGCCTCTTTGAGGCCGACGACCTCAATTGCCTGATCTTTACCGCCATCACTGCGCACTAACTCGAACAGCCGCAGCTTGTGCCAGGCACGTCGCCAACTTCGATGATGTGCTGTTGCGAGTACTTGTTGCCGCTCGCTGGCGCGTCGAATGCGGCGATACGCTTCTCCTGCGCAAGTGTGATCGTCGAAGCGAGAAGCGACTATCGGGACCAGTGTCCCGGTTGCTTTACATTACCCGGGGATCAACCTTAAATGAGGAAGGATTCGGCCCCTCCCAGCCTTCCTCAAGCCAGCCGGCAGCCGCTTTTCCCCCTTCAGTCCGCCATGCCGTCCTCCCTGGAGACATGACGCCGGAGACGGATCAAGCCGTGCTTTGTGGCACCTTGCCGGTAACGCGGCCGAACCCGTAGCCGGGGATTCCGTCGCGAGGTGCATCATGGCTGATCTGTCCAGCGAGCTGGTCGAAGGCTTGAAGTCGAAATTGAGAGGCCAGGCGCTGCAGCCTGGCGATGCGGGCTATGACGAGGCCCGCAGCATCTGGAACGCCATGATTGACCGGCGCCCCGGGCTCATCGTCCAAAGCGCGGGCGCAGCCGATGTCATGCATACCGTGGCGTTCGCGCGAGACAACGGCCTGCTGCTCTCGGTACGCGCCGGTGGCCATAATATCGGCGGCCTGGCGATATGCGAGGGCGGGATCACGCTGGACCTGTCTGCCATGAAGTCGGTGCGAATCGACCCTACCGCGCTGCGCGCCTATGTCGAGCCTGGCGCGACGCTTGGCGATTTCGACCACGAGGCCCAGGCCTTTGGCCTCGCCACGCCGCTGGGCATCAACTCGACTACCGGTGTGGCCGGCCTGACGCTGGGYGGCGGCTTTGGCTGGATCAGCCGGAAGTACGGTTTGTCGGTCGACAACCTCGTCGGGGCGCAGGTCGTCACCGCCGACGGCAAGCTGGTGCGCGCCAGCGCCTCCGAGCATGCCGACCTGTTCTGGGCCATCCGCGGCGGCGGCGGCAATTTTGGCGTGGTCACGCTGTTCGAGTTCGCGCTRCATCCGGTCGGCCCGGAAGTGTTCGGTGGCCTGATCGTTTATCCCTTGTCACAGGCAGCTACGGTCTTGCAGGCACTGCGCGACCGTTTCGCCGGCATGCCGGACGAACTGACCGTCTGGGCCGTGATGCGGCTGGCGCCGCCCCTGCCGTTCCTCCCGCCCGAAGCGCATGGGAAGCCCATCGTGGCGCTGGCTATCTGCTATATCGGGCCGGTGGCGGACGGGCCGCGACTGGCCGAGCCCCTGCGGAAACTGGGCACGCCCTACGGCGAGCACGTAGGGCCCATGCCATTCACCGCGTGGCAGCAGGCGTTCGATCCCTTGCTGACGCCCGGCGCCCGCAATTACTGGAAATCGCACAACTTCGCCGGGCTCGACGACGGCCTGATCACGCTGCTGACGGACTACATCAACAAGCTGCCTTCCCCGCACACAGAGATATTCATCGGCTCGCTGGGCGGCCAGACCAACCGGGTGGCGGTGGATGCCACGGCCTATCCCAGCCGCGATGCCAACTTCGTCATGAACGTGCACGGACGCTGGACCGACCCGGCCGACGACGATGCCTGCATCGCCTGGTCGCGCGAGGTCTTCCAGGCGGCGGCGCYGTACGCGCAGGGCTCGGTGTACGTCAACTTCCTGACGCAGGAAGAGGGCGATCGCGTTGGCGCGGCCTACGGGCCGAACTACGCGCGGCTGGCCGACGTCAAGCGCAGGTACGATCCCGACAACCTGTTCCGCCACAACCAGAACATCAAGCCTGCGTAGCGGGGGGAACCTGGCCTTGCCGCCGGCTCGCCGCCGACAGCATGGCCGACCGCCAAAGGGGTTCCGCGGGCCTGCGTCTGGCAGACGACGCAGTAGCGCTCCGTCAGGCGCAGCAGGGTCTAGACCTGCTCGACCGGAGCGTCCGTATCCAGTTCAAGACGCAGCCGGATCGCCTGAAAACCCACGGCAGTTTCCTTGCTCACGCCAAGCGTGCCGCGGAAATCGAGGTCGCCTTCCACGAGCACGCGCGCATCGCGCAGCGCGACCGAGGCGGCCTCGGGGTGCTCGAGGTACTCGGAGCCTGGATGGTACGGAATTGGTCGGCGTTCATGGATAGTCTCCTCGCGTTTGGCATTGCCCATGGCCTTGGCGGGCTTTGATGCCGGTCAAATCAACCGCGCCCCCGGCCACGCCCCCGACATCACGATATTCCGCACCGACTGCCTGACCGTCTGCATGATGTCCCACAACTCAGGCACCGGCGTGCGGTTTCGCGCGGTGGCAAGCGCCACCTGCCGCGTCACCACCGGATCCACCAGCCGCGCCGAATGCAACCGACCTTGCGCCACGCGGTCGGCCACCGCGGCAAAGGGCAGCAGGGTGGCGCCGCAGCCATCTTCCACCAGCCGCATCGATACGGTATTGGAGGCATCGCATTCCAGCGCCAGTTGCAGGCTCGTGCCGGCCCTGGCCGCCAGCGACTCGGCCAGTACGCGCAGGCCGTGTCCGGTGCTGGGCAGGATCAGCGGCACTTCGCCCAGCCGGCGCACCGGAAAGGTGGGGCCGAGATGGCTCCACGAGGTTGGCGTGACCAGGGTCAGGTCTTCTTCCAGCAGGATGTCGACCTTCAGCGCGCCTTGCTGCTCGGGCAGATAGAGCAGAGCGACGTCGATCTCGCCCGCCGCCAGCCAGGCCAGCAACGGGCTCGCCAACCCTTCGACAAAGCGAACCCTGGTGGCGGGAAAGCGCTGCTTGAGCGCGGTGCCGATGCTGGCGAACGCAGTGTTGGCAATGGTAGGCTGCGCCGCGATCACCAACTGCGCCGGACCCTGCGCCGACGACGCGCGAATGGCTTCGCGCGCTTCCGCCAGCGTGGCCGCTACCTGGCGCGCGTAGACGATCAGGGTCTGGCCGGCTTCGGTCAGCACCACGCCGCGCCCGCTGCGGTGGAACAGGCGGGTGTCCAGCGCCGCTTCCAGCCGGGCGATCTGTCGGCTGACGGTGGACTGGTCCGCGCCCATTTCAAGCGCCGCGCGCGAGATGCTTTGCGTGTTGGCGACGCAGACGAAGCAGGCGAGGTCCTCGGAGTTGAGCGCGGTCATGCGGTGTGTGCGGGCAAGTTCAGGCCTTGGCGGCGGGCTTGTCGCCGATGGCGTGCCCGGACATGTGTTCCAGCGCCCGCACCAGGCCGGAATGGTCCCATCTGGCGCCGCCAAGCGCGCCGCACACATTGAACAGTTGCTGGCACGAGGCGGTATTCGGCAGGCTCACGCCCAGCTTGTGCGCGGTCGACAGCGCCAGGTTGAGGTCCTTCTGGTGCAGTTCGATGCGGAAGCCCGGATCGAAGGTGCGCTTGATCATCCGCTCGCCATGCACTTCCAGGATGCGCGAGCTGGCAAAGCCGCCCATCAGCGCTTCGCGCACGCGGGCCGGGTCGGCGCCTGCCTTGGCGGCCAGCACCAGGGCCTCGCCCACGGCCTCGATGGTCAGCGCGACGATCACCTGGTTCGCCACCTTGGCCACCTGCCCGTCGCCCACGCCGCCCACCAGCGTGATGTTCTTGCCCATCAGTTGCAGCAACGGCAGCACGCGGTCGAACACGGTCTGCTTGCCGCCGGCCATGATCGACAGCGTGGCGGCCCTGGCGCCGACTTCGCCGCCGGAGACGGGGCCGTCCACGTAGTCGCAGCCGAGCGCTTCGATTCTTCCGGCGAAGACGCGCGTTTCTATCGGAGAAATGGAACTCATGTCGACCACGACCTTGCCTTTGGAGAGGCCTTGCGCCACGCCGTTTTCACCAAACAGCACGCGCTCCACGTCGGGCGTGTCGGGCAGCATCAGGAAGATCACATCGCTCTGCCGCGCCACTTCGGTGGCATTGGCGCAGGCCTGGGCGCCGGCATCGAGCAGGGCCTTTGGCGGCCCGCTGCGGGAGTGGACATAGAGCGTATTGCCGCCGGCCAGCAGGTGTTGCGCCATGGGCGTGCCCATCACGCCCAGTCCGATAAATCCGATCTTGCTCATGTCAGTCCCCTCGTCTGTCGTCTGTCGTACGTTGGGGCCGCGCGCGGCGCGGCTTCGGGCGGATGCCGCGCCTAGCCGGCGAAGCGATCGCGCAGCGCCTGCGTGGCGCTGCGGAAGATATTCTGGTCCAGGCCCACCGCCACGAAGCTCGCGCCCATATCCAGGTAGCGGCGCGCATCGGCTTCCACCGGCGTCAGCGTGCCGACCGCCTTGCCCGCTCGATTGGCGGCGTCAAAGATGCGCGCCACCTGCGCCTGCACCTCGGGATGGTTGGGGTTGCCGAGATGGCCGCAGGCTGCAGCCAGGTCCGACGGGCCGATAAAGATGCCGTCCACGCCTTCCACGGCGCAGATGGCATCGGCGGCATCGACGCCTTTCCGGCTTTCGATCTGTACCAGCACGCAGATATTGTCGTTGATCTGGCTGAAGTACTCCGGCACGGTGCCGTAGCGGTTACTGCGCTGGACCATCGACACGCCGCGCACACCGGCCGGCGGGTAGCGGGTGGCGCTGACGGCGCGCCCGGCCTGTTCGGCGCTTTCGACAAAGGGAATCAGGAAATTATAGAAACCGATGTCCAGCAGGCGCTTCATCACCACCGGATCGTTTACCGGCGGGCGCACCACAGGCGCGCTCACGCTGCCTTGCAGCGCCATCAGCTGCGGAATAAAGGTGAGCACATCGTTGGGCGAGTGCTCGCCGTCGAGCAGCAGCCAGTCGAAGCCGGCCAGGCCGAGGATCTCGGTGGTAGTGGGATTGCCCAGCGAGCACCAGCAGCCGATCACGCGCTTGCGCGCGAGGATGTCGGCACGGAAGCGGTTGGGCAGCGGGGAGGGCAAGTTCGAATTCGGCAGCGTTGACATGTCGTTTAGTGTTCCTGTTTATTGAGGCGCGGCGCGCGATAGCGGATGGGGGCTGCGTCAGCCGGTGATGCCGATCTGCCACGGCGCGAACTCATGGTCGCCCAGGCCGAGCAACTCGCTCTTGGTGCGCTGGCCGGAGGCCGCCGCCAGGATCCGCGCGAAGATGTGTTCGCCCATGCTCTGGATGGTAGCGGTACCGTCGAGGATCTCGCCGCAATTGATGTCCATGTCTTCTTCCAGGCGCTGGTACATCGGCGAGTTGGTGGCGAGCTTGAGCGATGGCACCGGCTTGGCGCCGAACATGGAGCCGCGCCCGGTGGTGAAGCAGATCAGGTTGGCGCCGCTGGCGATCTGCCCGGTGGCCGATACAGGGTCGAAACCGGGCGAGTCCATGAAGACGAAGCCCTTTTGCGTGATCGGTTCGGCGTAGCGATACACGCCCATCAGCGGGCCGGTGCCGCCCTTCATCGACGACCCCAGTGATTTCTCGAAGATATTGGCCAGCCCGCCGGCCTGGTTGCCGGGGCTGACGCGGCCATTGATCTGCACATCGCGGCCGGCGGCGTAGCTATCCTTCCACCAGCGGATGCGCTCGACCAGCTTCTCGCCCACCTCGCGGCTGGCCGCGCGGCGCGTCAGCGTGTGCTCGACGCCATAGATCTCCGGCGTTTCCGACAGGATGGCCGTGCCGCCGTGGCGCACCAGGATGTCCATGGCCGCGCCCAGCGCCGGGTTGGCCGTGATCGACGAAAAGCTGTCCGAACCGCCGCATTGCAGGCCGATGCTGATGTGGCTGGCCGGCACCGGCTGGCGTACGGCCCGGTTGGCATCCGGCAGCAGTGCCTGCACCGCGGCCACGCCGGCGGCGATGGTCTTGCGGGTGCCGCCGGTGTCCTGCATGGTGAACGCATGCAGCCGGGGCCCGGGCTCCAGTCCTTCGGCCTTCAGCAGCGCATTGATCTGGTTGCGTTCGCAGCCCAGCCCGACCACCAGCACGGCTGCCAGGTTGGGGTGGCGCATATAGCCGGCCAGGGTCCGCTGCAGCATGGCCATCGGCTCGCCGCTCATCTCCATGCCGCAGCCGGTGCTGTGGGCGAAGGCCACCACGCCGTCCACGTTGGGATAGTCGGCCAGCCGCTCGGGCGTGAACCATTCGGCGATCTTGTGCACCACGGTGGCCGAGCAGTTGACGGTGGCGACCACGCCGATAAAGTTGCGCGTGGCCACGCGGCCATCCTCGCGCACGATGCCGTCGAAKGTGGCTCGTTCCGCTTCGGGCAGCAGCGCTACCGGCACGAAGTCGCGCGCATGGGCGTAGTCGCGGTCGAACTCGCGGAACTCGATATTGTGTCCGGATACCAGCGCGCCCGGCGCAATGTCGGCACCGGCAAAGCCGATCGTGGTGTTGTACTTGAGGATGGGCTCGCCCCTGGCGATGGCGCGCGCCGCGATCTTGTACCCGGCCGGCACCTGGCTGCGGATGCTGAACGCCTCGCCGGGCACTGGCGTGCCGATGCTGAGTTCGGTACGCGCGATCAGTACGTTGTCCTGCGCGTGCAGGCGGATCACCGGGGCGGCGGGTTGGGTAGCGGACACGTTATCTCCTGGGGGCTTCTTCGCGATTGGATATGGCGTGGCCTTTCGTTGCCGCCCGCCGCTGGTGCGGCAGGCGTCGAGGCCATCGTTGTTGCCGGTTCCCGGCGGGCCGCCGCGGCGGCCCTGGCGCAGCCTCAGCGTGCGCCGCTGACGATCTGCTTGGCAAAGCTGGCGCGTTCCATCTCCACGACTTCCACGCTGACCTGCACGCTGTCTTCGGCGTCGCCCGGCCGTACGGCTTCGGCGATGACGTCGCAGACCGCCTTGCTGAGCGCCTGGCGCACCGCCAGTTCGCGGCCGTCCAGGATGTGCAGGCGCGCATGCACGAAGGCGCGTTCGCGTGCTTCGGTGCCCTGGCGGAAGGAAGTCAGCGTAATGCAGCGCGACTTGATGTCGGGTTCGTTGAACTGGCCGGATGCCAGCAACGCGGCATTGGCTTCGTCCAGCAGTTCCTCCTGCGAGCAGGTCAGGCGCGTGTTTTCGGTGATTTCGATAATTAGGTGCGGCATGGTGGCTAGGCCTTGGGTTGTCGGTTTATCGCCCGGAACAGGGCGGATCAGTCCACCGCCAGCCGCGATAGCGGGCCGGGCGATTTCCCTCGCGCGGCCTGCACGCGTGCCGCGGCATCGTCGAGCTGGGCGAGCGTTCCGCTGTCCACGGGCATGAACGCCGCGCGGGCGCGGCGCCATGCGCGCTCGGGCTCGCCGGGCAGGAGGATGGCATCGGTGCCGGGCTGCAGTTGCGAGGACCGCAGCCAGTCGACGAAGGCCTGCACCTCATGGCCAAAGGTGGTGCTGCTGCCCAGGCGCGCCGGGTCGAACACGATGGCCAGCATATTGTTCCAGACCGCATGCTCGTGGGTCAGGGTCTCCGGGCGGATGGTGTGGCCGCCCGTCACGGCAGCGCCCAGCAGTTCGCACATGACCGCCAGCACATAGCCCTTGTGCTCGCCGAAGGCGCGCAGCGCGCCTTGCGGATCGCCTGCGGGCGGGAACATCACGGCGGGGTCGTCGGTGGGCTGGCCTTGCGCATCCAGCAGGCAGCCCGGCGGCACCGGCACGCCCTTGTTGTTGGCCACGCGCACCTTGCCCAGCGCGATCGCACTGGTGGCGAAGTCCATCACCAGCGGCTCGGCGCCGGCCACCGGCACGCCGATGGTGAACGGGTTGGTGCCATAGCGGGCCTCGTAGCCTCCGTGCGGGGCCACGATCGGCTTGGACAACAYGTTGACGAAGTGGATGGAGATCATGCCGGCCGCGGTGGCCTGCTCGGCCCAGTGCCCGACCCGGCCCAGATGGTGCGAGCGGCGCAGGCCCAGCACGCATACGCCGTGCTCGCGCGCGCGTTCGATCGCCAGGCCCATGGCCTCCTCGGTCACCGCCTGGCCCATGCCGCGGTTGCCGTCCAGGCTCAGGATGCCGCCGGCCTCGTGCACCACGCTCACGTGCTGGTTCAGCTGGAGCTGCTCGCCCAGCCAGGACAGCACGTACTTGGGGATCATGCCGACGCCGTGGGAATCGTGGCCGGACAGGTTGGCGCCGACCAGGTGATCGGCGGTGAGGCGGGCCTCGCGCGCGTCGGAACCGGCGGCGAGCCAGAGATCGACTACCCACTGGTGGAGGGCGGCGGTCGGAATGCGGTGTTCACTCATGGGCTTCGGGGGGGAAGAGGGAAGGGGTCACAGGCAAAATCAATTGGCCATCATAAGCCGCCGGGCCCCGCTTGGGTACCCGGCAAGGCACGCGAGCCATGCGCTGGCGTCATTCCGGCCGGATATTCGCGGTCTTGATCAGTTGCGCCCATTTGGCCACTTCGCTCTTCTGGAAAGCGCCCAGTTCGGCCGGGCCCGCGCCGGACGGCTCGATCCCCAGCGCGGCGAGGCGGGCGCGCATGTCGGGTTCCTGGATGATCTTGCCTATGTCGGTGGCAAGGCGGTTGACGATGGGCGCGGGCGTGCCGGCGGGGGCGAACACGGCTTGCCAGGAAACAATCTCGTAGCCCTGCAGTTTCGGCCCGCCGGCCTCGGCCACCGTTGGCACGTCCGGCAACTCACGCGCGCGCTTGGCGGCGGTGGTGGCCAGGGCGCGGAATTTGCCGGACTGGATCATCGGCATGGCGGCCACGCTGTTTTCGAACAGCACGTCCACCTGGTTGCCCAGTAGCGCCTGCACTGCCGGGCTGCTGCCTTTGAATGGCACATGGAGCAGCTTGACGCCTGCCATGTTGGCGAACAATTCGCCGGCGAGGTGCTGCGAGGTGCCATTACCCGCCGAGCCGAAGGAGACCGTACCGGGCTTGGCCCTGGCCGCCGCAATCACGTCCTGCACGTTCTTCCACGGGCTGTTGGCATTGACCACCAGCAGGTTGGGCAGTGTGCCGATCAGGGCCACCGGCTGGAAATTCCTGATCGGGTCGTAGGGCATCTTCGGGTACAGGCTCACATTGATCGCGTGCGAGCTGATGGTGCCGCCCACCAGGGTGTAGCCGTCAGGCGCCGCCTTGGCCACGTAGTCCGAGCCGATATTGCCGCCCGCGCCGGCCCGGTTTTCCACCACCACCGGCTGGCCGATCATCTGCGACAGGCGCTGGCCGATCAGGCGCCCCAGCACGTCAGTGGTGCCGCCCGCGGCGAAGGGCACGACGTAGTTGACCGGCCTGGTCGGCCACGCGTCCTGCGCATACGCCGGCAGGACGCTGGCCAGGGTGCCCAGCGCGGTAAGTGCGGCCAGTGCGCAGGTCCAAAGCCTGGCGAAGCGGCGGGAAGGCTGGAGTGACTGGCCGGGTTGCGGGCGCATGGGCATATCTGGGTCTCCTGATCGTTTTTGTCGAAGCCATCTTCCTTTCCGCTGCCTCGCCGCACCGCCATGCATGGGCAAGGGACGCGGGGGCAGGGCGAGATCGCCTGGCAACAATCTACACGCGCCCGGCAAGCGCAGCCTTGCGTTTTACGCATAGCAGAAATGCGGCGTATGCCAGGCGCACAAGGCACTCGCGGCATAACAATCCATGCAGTCCCGGCTTTTCCGGATTCGCCGGACGCTTTCCGATGCGCTCGTGCCAAGGCAGCGCCCGGCATCTGTCCGATTGCACCGCACCATTCCGTATCATCATGACCAGCCAATCCGTTGCAGCCACCGCGCTTTCCCCGTCATCGCCCGCCAGGCTGGCCCGTTCCGGTGGCCACGTGCTGGTGGACGCCCTGCGCATCCATGGCGCYGAGCGCATCTTCTGCGTGCCGGGCGAGAGCTTCCTCGACGTGCTGGACGCCTTGCATGACCAGCCCGCCATCGACCTGATCGTGTGCAAGCACGAGGGCGCGGCGGCCAATATGGCCGAGGCCGACGGCAAGCTCACCGGGCGCCCCGGCATCTGCTTCGTCACCCGCGGGCCGGGCGCCACCCACGCCAGCATCGGGGTGCATATCGCCGCCCAGGATTCCACGCCGATGCTGCTCTTCGTCGGCCAGATCGCACGCGGCCACAAGGGGCGCGAGGCTTTCCAGGAGGTGGACTATGGCGCCATGTTCGGCTCCATCGCCAAATGGGTGGTGGAGATCGAGGATCCGGCCCGCATCCCCGAACTGGTAGCCCGCGCCTTCCAGTGCGCTACCTCCGGCCGGCCCGGTCCCGTGGTGATCTCGCTGCCGGAGGACGTGCTGGATGGCCTGTGCGAAGTGGCCGATACAGGATGTTATTGCCCGGTGGAGGCCGCGCCGCACGCGGCCGACGCGGCAGCGCTGGCCGTGGCGCTGGCCGGCGCGCAGCGTCCGCTGGTGATCGCCGGCGGCGCCAACTGGAGCGCGCGCGCGGCGGCCGATTTCACCGCCTTCGTGCAGCGCTGGAACCTGCCGGTGGCATGCGCCTTCCGCCGCCAGGATGTGTTCGACAACCGCGACCCGCACTACGTCGGCCACCTCAGCCTTGGCGTCAATCCCGCGCTGGCGGAGCGCGTGCGCGACGCCGACCTGATCCTGGCCTTCGGCACGCGGCTGGGCGACATCGCCACCGATGGCTACACCTTGCTGGAAGTGCCGCGCCCGCGCCAGCGCCTGATCCACCTGCATGCCGACAGCGCCGAGCTTGGCCGCGTGTACCAGCCCGAGCTGGCCATCCATGCGGGCATCGAACCCGGCGCCGCCATGCTGGCCGCGCTGACGCCGCCCGCCGCCGTGYGCTGGGGCGAATGGACCAGCGCCGCGCGCGCCGCGCATACCGCCTTCGCCATGCCGGCCAGGCCGCACCCGCAGCTCACGGGCGTGGACATGGGCGCGGTGATTGCGCACCTGGACCGCGTCTTGCCCGACGACGCCGTGCTGAGTAACGGCGCGGGCAACTACACCGTCTGGCTCCATCGCTTCTACGCCTACCGCCAGCCGCGCACCGAGCTGGCGCCGACTTGCGGCGCCATGGGCTACGGCCTGCCCGCGGCGGTTGCCGCCAAGCTGCGCGACCCGCGGCGCACCGTGGTGTGCTTCGCCGGCGACGGCTGTTTCCTGATGTATCCGCAGGAACTGGCCACCGCCGCGCAGTACGGCGTCAACCTGATCGTGGTGGTGGTCAACAACGGCATGTACGGCACCATCCGCATGCACCAGGAAAAGCGCGCTTGCTGACCGCGCCCGAGGACACAGCCCCGTTCCTCACCGACTGGCGCCGCAGCTGGACCGGCCGCGCGCTCGCGGTGGCGCAGCCGGACACCACCGGGGATGTGGCTGCGATCGTGCGCTGGTGCGCGGCGCGGCGGGTGCCGCTGGTGCCGCAAGGCGGCAATACCGGCATGGTGGGCGGCGCCATTCCCGATGGCGGCGGGCGCGCGCTGGTGCTCTCCACGGCGCGGCTGAACCGCATCCGCGAGATCGATCCGCTCAATAACACGCTGACCGCCGAGGCCGGCTGCATCCTGGCCGCCGTCCAGCAGGCGGCGCAGGAGGCGGGGCGCCTGTATCCGCTGTCGCTGGGCGCGGAGGGCAGTTGCACCATCGGCGGCAACCTCGCCAGCAACGCGGGCGGGGTGCAGGTGCTGCGCTATGGCAATACGCGCGAGTTATGCCTGGGCCTGGAAGTGGTCACGCCCGACGGCGAGACCTGGGACGGCCTGCGTGGCCTGCGTAAAGACAACACCGGTTACGACCTGAAGCAGCTCTTTATCGGCGCCGAGGGCACCCTGGGCGTGATTACCGCCGCTACCCTCAAGCTATTCCCCCGGCCGGCCGCGCGCATGACCGCGCTGGCCGCGGTGAGCAACCCGCATGCGGCGCTGCGCCTGCTGGAACTCGCGCAGCGCCGGCTGGCTGCCACGCTGACCGCGTTCGAACTGATGAGCGGCGTGTGCGTGGCACTGGTGGCACGCCATTTCCCGGACTGCCGCGCGCCGTTCGACCAGGCGCATCCCTGGTACGTCCTGCTGGAAAGCAGCGACCCGCACAGCGAAGCCCATGCCACGCAAGCCTTCGGCGAGTTGATGGAGGAGGCCTTCGAGGCCGGCATCGTGGCCGATGCAGCCATTGCCGCTTCGCTGGCGCAGTCCGATGGCCTGTGGCGGATCCGGCATCACCTGCCCGAGGCCCAGTCGCAAGAGGGCGACAACCTCAAGCACGATATCTCGGTGCCGATCTCGGCCATCGGCGAGTTCATCGCCCACACCAGCGCCGCCATCGTGGCCGCGCATCCGGGCGCGCGCGTGCTGGCCTTCGGCCACCTCGGCGACGGCAACCTGCACTACAACGTCAGCGCGCCGCAGGGCATGCCGCAGCCGGAGTTCGTGCGGGCCAACGGCGCGGCGATCAGCGCGCTGGTGTACGAGGCGGTGCACCGCGCGCGCGGCTCGATCTCGGCCGAGCATGGCATCGGCCAGCTCAAGGTCGACAAGAACGCGCACTACAAATCCGCCGTGGAAATGGCGCTGATGCAGAAAATCAAGCACGCCCTGGACCCGCACGGGCTGATGAATCCGGGGCGGCTGCTGCCGGATCCGTCTCATTGAGCGCACTTCGCATGATCCTGGGGCCGGCAGCATGGCCACTACAAGAACCACAAAGGAGACAACCATGCATCAAAGCTTCAAGCCTTCGCGCCGCGCGCTGCTGGCGGCACTGGCTGCGGCCACCGCCTGCGCGGCGTTGCCCGCGCAGGCGGATACCTATCCCTCCAGGCCGATCCGCGTGGTGGTGCCGTTTGCCGCCGGCGGCAATACCGATATCGTGGCCCGCCTGATCGGGCGCGACCTGCAGAAGGCGCTGGGCCAGCCCGTAGTGGTGGAGAACCGCCCCGGCGCTTCGGGCAATATCGGCGCCGACATTGTCGCCAAGTCCGCGCCGGACGGCTACACGCTGCTGATGGGCACGGTCGGTACCAACGCCATCAACGCCAGTTTCTATCGCAAGATGCCTTACGATACGGCGAAGGATTTCACGGCCGTGGCGATGGTCGCTTCGGTGCCGAACATCCTGGTGGTCAATCCCTCGGTGCCGGCCCGCAACGTCAAGGAGCTTACGCAGTTCGTGAAGAGCGAGAACGGACGCGCCACCTTTGCCTCGTCGGGCGCGGGCAGCTCGATCCACCTTTCGGGCGAGCTGTACAAGGTGATGACAGGAACCGCGATGGTGCACGTGCCATACAAGGGCAGCGCGCTGGCGGTGACGGACCTGATGGGCGGCCAGGTGCAGATCATGTTCGATAACGCGCCGACCTCGCTGCCGTTCGTCAAGTCCGGCAAGCTCAAGGCGCTTGCGGTCACCGGCGCCAGACGCATGGCCGCGCTGCCTGACGTGCCTACCATGGAAGAGGCCGGCCTGCCGGGCTTTGTCACCGGCTCCTGGTTCGGCCTGTTCGCCCCGGCCGGCACGCCGCGCGAGATCGTGGCGAAGGTCAGCGACGCCGTGATGGCAGCCATGCGCCGGCCCGAGTTCCGCGAGCAGCTGGTCAATGCCGGCGCCGAGCCCGATCCCAGGCCCAGCACCGAATTCCAGTCCTTCRCCCTGGCCGAGAAGGTGCGCTGGGAAAAGGTGGTCAAGGCCGCCGGCGTATCGGTCAACGAGTAAAACCAGAGGCGTGCCCGGCACGCCCGACCTGACGGAGCCACTATGCAAAGCCAATCCACAGCCATTGCGCGCCATGATGCCGCTGCGCTGCGCAGCATGGCGCAGGCCATGTTCGAGCGCGCGGGCATGCCCGCCGAGCGAGCCGCCGACGTGGCGGACATCCTGGTCGAAGGCGACCTGATGGGCCACGATACGCATGGCCTGCAATTGCTGCCTACCTACCTGGCCGAGATCGAAAGCGGCAGCATGGCGGTCAGGGAAGACTACGAGGTGCTGGCCAATCGCGCCGCCGTGGCCACCTGGGACGGCAAGCGCCTGCCAGGGCCGTGGCTGACGCTGCGCGCCATGGAAACCGCGATGGCCCGGGCACGCGACTACGGCACCGGTACGGTCACGATCCGCCGCTCCCACCATATCGCCTGCCTGGCGGCTTACCTGGAACGGGCAACCAAGGCCGGCTTCGTCATGCTGCTGTTTTCCTCGGCGCCCGGCGCGGCCACCGTGGCGCCCTTTGGCGGTATGCGCCCGGTGTTTTCCCCCAGCCCGCTGGCGGTGGGATTTCCCACGCCGGAGGGCCCGGTGCTGATCGATGTCTCCACTTCCATCACCACCAATGGCCTGACCGGCCGCTTGTACAAGGAAGGCAAGCGGCTGCCGCACCAGTGGCTGATCGACGAACACGGCAATGCCAGCGACGATCCGGCGGTGCTGTTCCCGCCGCACTCGGGTTCGATCCTGCCCCTGGGCGGACTCGATGCCGGCCACAAGGGCTTTGCGCTGTCGCTGATGGTGGAAGCGCTGACCGCCGGGTTGACGGGCCATGGCCGCGACGATCCAGGCAAGCGCTGGGGCAATACCGTGTTCCTGCAGATCCTGGATCCGGCAGCCTTTGCCGGCGAGGAGGCCTTCGCCACCCAGATGGGCTGGGTGGCGCGCGCCTGTACCGGCAACCCGCCGCGGCCCGGTGTGAAGCGCGTACGGTTGCCAGGGCAGGGCGCGCTGGAGCGCAAGGCGCGCCAGTTGCGCGATGGCGTGGCGCTCAACCCCGTCATCCTGCCGCAGCTGGCGCCGTGGCTGGAAAAATACGGCATGGCGGCACCCGCGCCGTTGGCTTGATGCGGGCGGGCGGCTGCCTGGGATGGAGGACAGCCAAGGCAACGCCGGGGCCGTGGCTTAGCGGTCCTGTGCGCGCAGCACCGATTCGATCTCGCGAATGCGCTCGACCAGTCGCGGGCGCACCTTCTCGAGCAATTGCGTGGCTGGCAGGATGGCCGTCGGGCCGCTGCAGGACAGCGTCATCGGCGGCAGCGCCGGGCCGGGGCGGAAGGCGGCGGCGATCGAGTTGATGTCTGGCAGCCATTCGCCGAAGGATGTGGTGCAACCCAGGCGCAGTACGTCCGCGCGGCTGCGCGCGACGATGGCCTCGGCACTGGCGGCATCCATCCCGTCCTGGTGCCGGAAGGCAGCGAGGGCCTGGCGTTGTTCGCCAGCGGGCAGGGCCTCCAGATAGGCGCGCCCGGCAGCCGAGGTCAGGCCGGAAATCCGCGTGCCGACCGCTACCCGCAACGTCAGGTATGACTCGGACTGGCAATTCTCGTAGATCAGCATCTGCGCGCGGTCGCGCACGATCAGTGAAGTCACGCCCTGTGACAGGTCGGCCAGCTCCTGCATATACGGCCGCACCACGGCGAGCACGTCGACGCCGCGCTGCGCCGCAGGCGCCAGCGCCAGCGCCGAACTGCCGAGCTGGTACTTGAGCTGCTCCGGGTCCGGCCGCAGGTAGCCAAGCTCGGTCAGCGTATGCGTAAGGCGCGACACGGTCGACTTGGGCAGGCCGCAGCGTTGCGCCAGCTCGGCATTGCCCAGGCGCGTCTCGAAGCTGCGGAAGCAGGCCAGCACGTCCAGGCCGCGCGCCAGCGCGGTCACGAAATGCCGGTCTTCCTTGTGCTGGTGCGCCTCGTCGGTCTGCGGTTCGCTCTGCGGTTCGGACATGCGGTGGCCTCGGCGGCGTCAGGGTTGTGCTTCAGCCCGCGCTGGCCAGCAGCTCGCGCAGCCTGGCCTTGAGGATCTTGCCCGACGGCGCGGCCGGCAAGTGGGCCACGACCCTGACCTCGGCTGGCATCTTGTAGGGCGACAGACGCTCGCGCAGGAAAGCGCGCAGAGCGGCCTGGTCCACTTCCATGCCGTCGCGCACTTCGATAAAGGCGATGACCTCCTCATTGCCTTCCACCGCGCGCCCGACCACCGCGGACTGCAGCACGGCCGGGTAGGCGTTGATCGATTGCTCGACTTCCTCGGGGTACACGTTAAAGCCGGAATGGATGATGATTTCCTTGGAGCGGCCCACGATGGACACCGCGCCGTCCGCGTCGATGCGGGCCAGGTCGCCGGTATGCAGCCAGCCGTCGGCATCGATCACCTGCGCCGTCAGGTCGGGGCGGCGGTAATAGCCCTTCATCACATTGGGGCCGCGCACCTGCAGTTCGCCGCTGCCGTCGGGCAGCGGCTCGCCCAGGCGGATCTCTACGTCAGGCACGACCGGGCCCACCGAGCAGTCCGTGCGCGGGGCTTCCACCCGGGTCTGGCAGACCGTGGGCGAGGTTTCGGTCATGCCGTAGCCGTTGTGCAGGATGATTCCGAAGCTGGCTTCGAAGGCGGCCTTGAGCGAGGCCGTCAGCGGCGCGCCGCCGGATTGCGCCATGCGCAGCGCGGGCGCCTGCAGCGGCGTGGCCTGGGCGCGGCTCCATTCGATCAGCTTGGCGTACATGGCGGGCACGCCGTGCAGCACGGTGAGTTGCTCCGTGACCAGCGCGTGCGCGAGTTTTTCCGGGCGGAAGCGCGGCTCGTAATAGACGGTGGCGCCGTTCGAGAGCGGGCCGACCAGCAGCACCGACAGCCCATAGACATGCGAGATCGGCAGCACGCCGTAGACCCGGTCACCCGGCTGCACGCGCGCCTGCAGCCGGTTGGAGCGCCCAATGAACATCAGGTTGGCATGCGTCAGCATCACGGCCTTGGCGGCGCCGGTGGTGCCCGTGGTGTAGATCAGCGCCGCGACCTGGTCGCGCGCCGCCGCTTCCACCGGCTCGGCCACGGCGGCCTGGTCGGTCGCGCCCAGCAGCAGGCGGCCCACGTGCGGCCATTCGGCCGGCTGTGCGCCGCGTGCCAGGCCGTGCTCGCGCGCTTCGGGATGGGCGCTGTCGAGGTACAGCGCGATGCGCGCCCCGCAATGCTCGACGATGTTGTCGATCTCGCGGGCGGACAGGCGGGCGTTGACCGGCACGGCCCATGCATCGAGTGCGCTCAGCGCCAGGATCAGCACCGCGCAGCCCACGCTGTTCTCCGTCACCAGCACCACGCGATCGCCGCCGCGCACGCCCTGGGCCGCAAGGGCGCGGGCAGTCTCGGCAATGGCGCCGTCCAGTTCGCCGTAGCGCAGCGACCGCTCGGCATCCATCAGCGCCACGCGCTCGGGATGGCTCTGGACCCAGGGGCCAAAGGTCTGGTGCAGGCGGGTAAACGAGGAGGAGGGGGCGGCAGCCGGCGCGTGCGCGCCGGGCATGGGAGTGCGACTCATACAGTCTCCGTGTAAGGCTTCCGGCGTGGGCCGCCGGATTGTTCGATCGCCGGATATTCCCACCGATCGCCTTGCGCGTCAACTGCAGGGTGGAACTGCAGTTCTGCATTGCAGAACTGCAGTTCGATTGCCATGACACCTGCTACGCTGACCGCCGCCTGATAGCCACCCTCAGAACCGGAAGCGAGCCACCCCGGCCGCCAGCCCGGCCGCTTGTTGATCCAGGCTGGCGGCCTGCGCCGTGACGGCTTCCACGAGTTCGGCGTTCTGCCGGGTGGTCTGGTCGAGCTGGGCCACGGCCTCTCCGACCGAGCGGATGCCGCGTGCCTGTTCGTCCGCCACGCCGCACAGCCGCTCGGCCAGCGCATGGCTTTGAGCCACCGCCTGCTCGATGCCGCCCATTGCGCTGACCACTTGCCCGCTCAGGCGCGCCCCGCGGGCGATCTCCTCGCCCGCGTGGCCAATGGTGGCGCGAATTTCGCGCGCGGAGGTTGCGCTGCGCTGCGCCAGCCCGCGCACTTCCTGGGCCACGACCGCGAAGCCGCGCCCGGCCTCGCCCGCGCGCGCGGCTTCCACGGCAGCATTGAGCGCCAGGATATTGGTCTGGAAGGCGATGCTCTCGATCACCTCGACCATTTCCGTGATGCTGCGCGAGTGCTGGTTCACCGCCTCCATGGCGCCGCTCATCTGGCCGACCACCGCCATGCCACGGTCGGTGGCTTCGCGTGCCCGGAGCGCCATCGCGCTGGATTCGGTGGCCTGTGCGTGGGCCTGCCCGACCAGCGCGGTAAGGCGCGCCACGCTGTCGGCGGCGGCGGCCAGCGCCGCAACCTGCAGTGCGGTGCGGCGGGACAGATCCTGGTTGCCATGGGCAATGCCTTCGCTGGCCGCGGCGATTTCGGCGCCGGAAAGTTGGATGCCTTCCAGTACGCCGGCCAACTGGTCGCGCATGCGTGCCAGCAGGCACATCAGGCTGTGCTCGTCGCCCGCCCGCACGCGCACCGGCTGCTGCAAATCCCCCGAGGCGATGCGGCTCGCCACCTTGGCCGCGTCGGCCGGTTCGCCGCCCAGCTCCGAGAGCAGCAGGCGCGAAGCAAACCAGGCCAGCGCGGCCGCCGCCGCCAGGCTCGCCACCAGCATGGCCGCCATCACGGCCTGGGCCCGCAACTGGCTGGCGGCCACCGTGGCGACCGTATCGGCGGCCTGCCGCTCCTGCTGCTTGCGGGTGACTTCGACCAGCTCGGCCAGCTTTTGCAGCTGTTCGCCCAGGAAATGACCATCGACCGAGACCGAACTGTCGAACTGCAACGCATCGAGCGGCTGCTTGCGCAGCAGGGCGACGTAATCCCGCAGCATTGCCGCGGCACTGTCGCGCTCCTGCTGCAACGCCTGAGCCTGCGCGGGCGCCGCGTTGCGAACGATCGACAGGGCCTGGTCGAGGCCACCGAGAGCGCTATCGATATCGGCCACCGCGCCATCGCGCTCGCTGCCGCTGGTGGCCATGGTCAGCGCCAGCTGGGCACGGCCAAGCCGGGCCAGCGCCGATTGCGCGCGTTCCGCGGCGATGGCGCCCTGCATATCCCGCTGGTAAAGCGTATCTGTCATCTGCTTGACCGAAACCAGACTGAAGATGCCCGTCAGCCCGACCACGGCACCAAACACATAGACCAGCGCGAACGCGGCGCACATGCGCGCGGCAAGCGGAAGCCGGCCCAGCCAGGACGGGATGCGCCAGCCCGTGCGGCGTGGAAAACTGAGTTTGATGGTTTGCGACACGTTGAGACTCCGATGGACCAGGCGGCCCACTTGCTGACCCTGGGGTACCGCCATCCCGCGCTTGCGGCGGGCGACGGCATGAATTGGATTTTCCCCGCATGCTGGCCGGCATCTGTGACGCATCCATGACATCCCGGCCGCGCGAGGGGGTAATCGATTTTGTCATCCGGGCGACACATTCCTGACATGAAATAGAGGGCGAGTCACTTTGGCTCACCGGCTTTTCGCGCCTGGCGCCGCGCTTTCCCCACGTCACGTTCACTCCGTCCATGCAATTTGCCTCTCCCCTGGCCGGCGCGCCCGTGCCGCGGCTGCGTTTGCCGCCGCTGCACGCCGTCTTCCAGCCTATCGTCGCCTTCAGCACTGGCGAGATCCTGGGCTATGAGGCATTGGTTCGCGGCCCGTCCAACTCGCCGCTGGCCATGCCGGACGCTTTGTTCCGTCTCGCCCGCAACGAGGCCGAAACCGTCCAGATCGAATTGCAGGCGGCGCGCACCGGACTAGCCAGCTGCCTGGCGCGCGGCTTGCGCGGCAAGCTGTTCCTCAACTTCAGCACCATGGCGCTGCGCTACCTGCTGGCCGAAGACGGCCGCGCGATGCGGACCCTGATAGCGGACAGCATCGCGCCGGAACGGGTGGTGATCGAGGTCACCGAGCAGACGCCCATCGAGGACGCCGAGCGCTTTGGCCAGGCCATGGCTGTGCTGCATGCRTTGGGCATGCAATGCGCGCTGGACGATTTCGGCACCGGCCACGCCAATCTCGACCGGCTGATTCTTCTCGCACCGCACTTCACCAAGCTGGACAAGTCGCTGGTGCGCGGTATCGGCACCTGCTCGCGCCGGCTCGAGGTCGTGCGCACGCTGCTGGCCCTGGTGAAGGCAATGGGGGGCGCGGTAATCGCCGAAGGCATCGAGGACGCCGACGAACTGGCGGTGCTGCGCGACCTGGGCGTGCCCTTCGGCCAGGGTTATTACCTCGGACGGCCGGAGCCGCAGCCGCTGCGGGAAGTCGGGCAGCAGGCCCGCCAGGCGCTGGTGTCCAGGCAGATCGCCGTGTTTCCGCAGGCCGTGCGTTCGGCGCATCCCGGGGTGTCGGCGGGCAAGCTGCTGCGGTCCGCTCCCGCCGTGAGCCCGGCCACCAGCAACAATGAACTGCTGGCGCTGTTTCATGCGCATGCGGGACTGCATGCGGTGGCGGTGGTGAGCGAGGACGACACACCGCTGGCCATCGTCAACCGGCACTACTTCATCGACCGCTTCGCGGTGCCGTTCCATCGGGAGCTGTATGGCAGGAAAGCCTGCATCGGCATGGCCAATCGCGCGCCGCTCTGTTTCGACTTGAGCGCGAGCATCGAGGAAATGGCGCAGGCGCTGTCGGGCGAGGACCAGCGTCCGCTGGCCGACGGCTTCATCATCACCGAGCGGGGGCGCTACGCCGGCCTTGGCACCGGCGCCGACCTGATCCGCGCGGTGACCGAGATCCGCATGAAGGCGGCGCGCTACGCCAACCCGCTGACCTTCCTGCCGGGCAACATGCCCCTGAACCGCCATATCGATCGCCTGATCGAAGCGGGCGCGGAGTTCCATGCCTGTTATGTGGACCTCAACCATTTCAAGCCCTACAACGACCAGTACGGCTACTGGAAGGGCGACGAAATGCTGAAGGGAGCGGCCGCCATCCTCACGCAAACTTGCGATCCCACGCGAGATTTCCTGGGCCATGTGGGAGGAGACGATTTCCTGGTGCTGTACCAGAGCCCCGACTGGGCGGAACGCACGTGCTCGGCGATTGCGCGTTTCAATCGTGCGTCACGCGAGATGTACGACGACGCCGACCGCGCGGCAGGCGGCATCCATGGCGAAGATCGCGGCGGGCAGGCCGTGTTCTTCCCCGCCGTGTCGATGGCTGCTGGCGCGGTGCGGGTCGGGCCACGGGTGCTGGAAGGTATTGCCGGGCTGCCCCGCCTGGGCAGCAGCCATATCGGCGCGGCCGCGGCTATGGCCAAGCGCGAAGCCAAGAAGGCCGCCAGCGGTTTTGCCGTGATCGACCTGCGCGACCTGATGCCAAGCAGCCGGCCGGGGACCTGACGGGCGCCGCCGCGGCAGCGGTCAGCCGAACCCTTGAGGGCTCGGCGCGGCCAGGCCCGGACCGGTTTGATCGAGGCGATAGCCCTGGGCATAGATCACGGTGAGGACCAGGCCGTTGCGGGGACAGAGCCGCAGCGTGCGGCGCAGGCGCGAAACCAGGCTCGCCAGCGCGCGCGACGACGGCGGCAGCGGGTAGCCCCATATCGCCAGCTCGATATGCGTGTGCGATAGGACGCGTCCTACATTGGAAAACAGCAGCGAGGCGAGATCGAACTCCTTGGGCGTCATCGGCAGCCGCCGGCCCTGGAATACGGCCTGGTGCGAGAGGCAATCCAGTGCGTAAGGGCCGACCTTGACGACACGGTCAAGCGATTGCCCGCGCGAGGCAGTGCGGCGCTGCAGCGCATACAGCCGGGCCACCAGTTCCCG
>NZ_JBFTLX010000230.1:0-20525 GCF_056396665.1 Cupriavidus sp. 05T313
TCCTCATACATTGCGAATCACGATCACCACTGACACAAAGCACAACTTCATGGACGCCGATATGCATAGAGAGCTCGGTGAGGTCTGGCGAGACATCGACGTTGACGAAAGCGTGTCCGCGGTGCTACTCACAGCAGCCGGCGCGTCCTTCTCAGCTGGTGGAAACATCAAGCGCGCCAGCGACACTTACGAGTTCGAGGAACGCGCGCGAACGATGAAGGAAGCGCACAACATCGTCTATAACATGATCAATTGCAGCAAGCCAATCGTCAGCGCGGTGCGGGGGTGGGCGGTCGGCGCAGGCCTGGCATGTGCGCTGTTGGCCGACATTTCTATAGTTACCAAGGACGCGAAGCTCATGGATGGCCACACGAGACTGGGGATAGCTGCCGGCGACCATGCCGTCATGCTATGGCCTTTGCTCTGCGGCATGGCGCAGGCTAAGTACTACCTTCTCTTGTGCGATCAACTGTCCGGCGCGGATGCCGAGAGAATTGGTCTAGTTACGATGGCAGTCGAGGACGATGAGTTGGAGCAGAAGTCATTGGATATTGCAATACGATTGGCCGAAGGTGCGCCGAGTGCAATACGCTGGACTAAATATGCTCTTAATAATTGGTTCCGACAGGCAGGCCCAATTTTTGACACGTCGCTCGCGCTAGAGATGATTGGATTCTTTGGTCCAGAAGTCAAAGAGGGGCGCTCTGCGGTGAACGAAAAGCGGCCTGCAAAATTCGAACAAAATATTTGGTTTTGATTCTCCCACCAATCTCAGGGGGCAGCATTCGTCAGCGCAACGCCATGCACGCTGAACTTGTTGCGATAGTTTTGTGTTATGGAAAATTAAAATCATGATAAGTGACGGCGTACTGAGGCTGGGACAGGGTTACGTCTGGCAGGATCTGGAGATCGGTCAGCGATTCGACACCTACCGCCGAACCATCACCGAGTCTGACCTGGTCAGCTTCATCAACTGCACCGGTATGTTGGAGGCTATCTTCATCGATGCCGAGTACAGCACCCGTTTCGGCGCGGTAAAGGGACGGATCGTACCTGCGGCGCTCACATACGGGTTGATTGAAGGCATGTTGTTTCAAACAATGATTCAGGGTACGGGTCTAGCACTGCTTGAATCACATCAGAAAGCGCTCAAACCCGTCATTGTCGGAGATTCAATCCGCGCGACTGTGGAGGTAACAGGAGTCAAACAGACATCGAAGGATAACCGTGCAGTCGTTGCGTCACAGGTTGAGGTGTTCAACCAGCGTGATGAGGGGGTCCTGACCTATCAGGTGGTACGTCTTCTTGCTGGACGGTAGACAACCCTACGGTCGACGAAAGAAATTTCCTCAGTTATCGGGTAGCCAAATCGGTAGACCTGTATTTGGCATGCACCCGTTCACCAAGCCGATGTAGCGGCGCGATCGTTTCAATCACCAAACAGTGAAAAATGGCACCAGGTTGACCTAGACCGCAATCGCGCGATGGTATCGACCAGACGGAAAGCGGACAAACGAGTCGAGCGAGGTACCGAGTTTCACCATAAAAAGTTGCTCCACTAATTCGGAGGAGATTAAAACCATGATTACCGCTGGAACGATAGATGGAATCAGGATCGTGCCTGCAGAGATTGAAGCTGCTGTTTACAGAAAGATAGCTTGGCGTCTCATACCCTTCCTAGGGTTGTGCTATCTCATGTCCTACCTGGACCGCGTTAATATCAGCTTCGCGAAATTGCAAATGCTGCGGGACCTCGGGATGAGCGAAGCCTCCTACGGTCTGGGCGCTGGTTTGTTCTTTATTGGGTACATTCTCTGTGAAATACCCGGCAATGTTATCTTGCAGAAGGTTGGGGCTAGATTCTGGATTGCCCGCATCATGATTACGTGGGGGATTCTGTCCGGCCTCATGATGTTTGTCACATCTCCTTGGCAGTTCTATGCGCTGCGGGTTCTACTTGGCGCTGCGGAAGCAGGCTTCATCCCAGGGGTGGCGTTCTTCCTGGCTAGTTGGTTTCCAGCTTACCGTCGTGCTCGCGTCATGAGTCTGTTTTTTCTTGGAGCAGCTCTCTCGGGTGTAGTGGGCGGCCCGCTTTCGGGCTGGATCTTGACTCACCTTCATAATTCCAGCGGCCTTCATGGCTGGCAATGGCTCTTTCTGCTCGAAGCGATTCCGACGGTCGTGCTTGGAATCATGACTTTCTTCGTCCTCGCGAATTCACCCAACGAGGCGAGATGGCTTTCGCAGAAGGAAAAGGAGATCGTGGCAGGCATTCTAGACGCCGATGCTGGCGAAGCGGGACATAGCACACACCGCTTTGTGGACGGACTAAAGGACATGAAGGTGTGGTTGCTGGGTGTCATCGATTTTTCGATCCTCATCTGTATCTACGCAATCAGTTTCTGGATGCCGACTTTCATTCGAAATGCTGGTTTGCACGATACCTATCAGATTGGGCTGCTCACTGCCCTCCCGAGCGCTGCTGCCGTGATTGGCCTGCTGTGCCTCGGATGGAGTTCGGACCGGTACCGGGAACGCCGTTGGCACCTAATTTTGCCGTTAGTCGGTGGATTCGCGGCCATGGTAGCGAGTACGTGGTTTCCGCAGAACGTTGTGATGACAGTCAGTTTGCTGACAGTTGCTTACGGTTTGGTCTTTGGGTCGATACCGGTCTTGTGGGCTGTGCCTCCGTCCTTTCTGCGAGGATCCGCAGTGGCCTCGGGGTTCGCGGTAGTTTGTTCCGTAGCTAACGTCGCGGGACTTGTCAGTAACGGAATCATCGGTTCCGTGTTGGACCTAACTGGTAGTGCCGCAGTGGCGATGTGGGTGTTCGGAGCAATCCTCCTCATTGGAGCCGCACTGGCTTTCTCGTTGCCGGCAAAGCAGGTCAACCGTTAGGCGATGCAAATGGCGATGGCCTCCAGCCAAATCTTGGGGTATAGCCGTAAATCATTTTATACAAATAACATCAAGAATTTTTCAAAACCACAACGGCGGCATAGATCGCCAGTGCGATCTGTGCGTCAACAAGGAGGAGAGAATGATGAGCCATCGAAGGCTGGTTGCGGCATTGTTTGCAGCAGCCCCTGTGCTAGCCTGGTCCCAGTCCGTCACAACATACGGTGTGATCGACACCGGTGTGGAGTATGTGAATAACGTTGGCCCATCCGGCAATAGCCTGGTGCGCATGCCTGCGCTCACGGGAACGGTGCCTTCCCGTTGGGGCCTGCGGGGCTCCGAGGATTTGGGCGGCGGCCTGAAGAGCATTTTTGTCCTGGAGTCGGGCTTTGCACCGGATTCTGGTACCGCTAATCAAGGCGGTCGACTTTTCGGCAGGCAGGCGCTGGTGGGGTTGTCGGGGGAATGGGGGCAGCTATCGCTTGGAAGGCAATACACGATGTTGTTTTGGGCAAATCTGGATTCGGACATCCTTGGCCCTAATATCTATGGATCGAGCTCGCTCGACAGCTACATCGCAAATCCGCGCGCAGACAACGCGGTGGCATACAAGGGGAAGTTTGGGGGGCTGACCATCGGCGCCACTTACAGCTTCGGCCGTGACACAGTCAACGCCGGTCCAAGCGCCGCCGGCACGAACTGCGCGGGTGAGAATGCCGCTAGCAAGTCGTCATGTCGCGAGTGGTCGGCGCTGGTTCAGTACGAGTCCAATTGGTGGGGGGTCGCGGCCAGCTATGATTCTCTGCGCGGTGGTCCTGGAGCATTTGCCGGCCTCACTAGCAAGGATTTGACCGACGACCGCCTTCTGATAAGCGGCTATGTTGTTCTCTCACAAGCTAAGCTGGGTGCGGGCGTGATTCGTCGCGACAACGAGGGCAGCAGCACACCGCGCAGCGAACTATGGTACGGCGGCCTCGCCTACGACATCACGCCGGCATTCACGCTGGCGGGCCAAGTCTACTACCTCAACTACCGCAACAGTGGAGACAAGGCGATGCTGTACGCGCTGCGTGGCTCCTACGCGTTTTCCAAGCGGACTTCCGTTTACGCCACAGCTGGCTATATCGACAATGGAGGGCAGCTTGCCATGTCGGTCAGTACCGGCGCACCCAACTCCAACCCGAAACCAGGCGGCTCTCAATTTGGCAGCATGGTCGGAATCAAGCATATCTTCTAGTGCACTTGTGTGATTGCCGAAGCCCAGTGGGGTAGCTTCCTTCGTTGGACGGGCCGTTACTCCACATTTCATGCCGACTGGGTTCGGACATATCGACATTGYTAGCTCGGCAGACGATGAGATTGTGTGCTGATGTGATCGGGGCCAACGACATGATGGCGATTGGGTTACGATGCGCGCCGGCATGTTGGGTTGGCCGTCGCCGTCGGAGTTCACTATCGACAGCGCGTGCCGGGCGCCGCGTCGAAATGCTGCGAGTCGGTCGACGAGGGGGCGATGACCACGGCGCGTAACCCAAACGATCATGTTGGGCAGGGTAACTCCCCGGCGGGCTCCTGGGGGCCCCGCACCTGCATGCGCTCGTGCGTCAATCTCGGGCTGAACTCCGTGGCCATGCCAGTCGGAGAAATGGGGGAAACAATGTTTAGGCTGTCCACCTCTGGCGGCCGCCAACGGGCTGGCTGGTGCGCCGACGTGACTGAGTTACGAGTGGCAAGCCCATCGTGGGGGGGTAGGCCGCCGCCGTGGGCTTGTGGTGACGGTCACGCACAGTGCGGGTGGCCATGTCGTTTGTGAACCTGAATCCTGGAAGAAGGAAATGATGGTCGACAAACTGGAACGCCGGTTGGCGGGGCCGGCCAGAACCTACATCGAAGCGGGATATGCCATAGAGGTGGACGTTCTGCAAGTGGCGGACGGAAGCTGGGGAGCGCTCGTCCGTCTGTCAAAGCAGGCTGACGCGCAGTTGCCTGCCGTGCATTTTATGCTTGACCGTACGTTCGAGGACCGTGCCATGGCGTTCTCGTACACGCTGGCGCTGACACGCACGTGCGTGTCGCAGTTCGCACCAGCGGCCACGAACACGATCGCGGACTTGCTCAAGTCCGGCAAGGCCAACACATAGGCAGGCCGCAGCGCGGCAAAATGAGAATTCAACGAGGTTGGATGTCGCTTTGCGCGCTTCGAGATGCCTTGATGGCAGGAGTCGGAAGCCTTCCGAGGCCTCATGGCGGCATTCGAGCGCATTCTTCCTTTGCGACGGCCATCAAATCTGTCGAGGCGAGAGGTTGTCTCGGCGGTTCTGGAGGCGGGCGGAGGTTTGACCGGTGAGGTCTCGCGGCTTTTGAATTCTGCCACTGAGCTTGCGATCCGCGATGGAAGGGAAATGATTGATGTCTCCCACATTGAACACGCCTGGAGCTGAGTGCTCTAACCGGCCGAGGCCGTGGCCCGTTGCACCGCGTCCCTTTGATGGGGAGGCATTTGGAGGCTGGCTTGGACGACTCGCTGGAAAGTACTCCATGACGGTCGAACAGCTTTGGACGCACGCAGATCTCGGTCCGATGCCAACCCTGACGCAAAGGAAATGGCTACTGTTTCCGCCAGTGCCGATCGAGACCTTGGAACGTCTCTCGCAGCTAACCCACGTCAGCGTGGATCGCCTGAGAGCGATGCAGGCCCCAATCGGTTGGTGTTGCAGGAAGCCGTTAAAAAGCCYGGGRCGRTYTTTRCCAGGGCCAAGACACACGTCKCTGGCCAATCCATGGAAACTGCCGCYGAGCGAGTTCGTGGAATTCCTGGTTCAAGAGGGCGACGCGCACTTGCACGACACTGTGTGCTCCCGCACGACTCCAACGCATATGTTGGCTTTTACACATCCGACGGCCAACGATTCGATTGATAGATGACTCGACGAAGCCGGTCGCGATTCGTAGGCCGACACGGTCTTCAGTTCGGCGGAATGTCCGTCGTGCACACGGCGGAGCGCGCCGCAAGCCTTACAAGCTCGCTGCGACGCGCAGTAGCGATCGATCTGCTCCACGACAAATTCTTGCTGGACGCAATTGACTAACGACTTGCCTTCCGCAAGGGACAAGCCGACGTCGCCGGAGGCCCCGCAGTCGGCTCGATGGAACCGCATCAACTCAACCCGTTTGACCGCTGTGGCATGGCCATCATCGAACTCGAGAACGATCGTGCATCGCATGTCGGCTCCCCGTCTCTTTGATATCGAGACGATACTCTGATGCAGGGCGGCATCCCAGGGTTTTTAACGGCTTCCCTCAACAGCAACGGCGCTATCCGGCGCGTGCACTTCCTGATGCCAATGACCGCTTCGATCCTGTCGAACAACCGCGTGCACGCGCCTTTTGGCGCGGCGGGCGGTGGCGCGGGCGCACTTGGTAACAACTACATCGAGCGCGCGGACGGAACCCGGGAAGGGTCGGCGCACATCGGCAGGGCGACATGGTGCCCGACGACGTCTTCGTGATCGAGACCCCCGGAGGGGGAGGGTACGGCCGCGAATGAGCCCATTCTGGGTGGCTCATTATCCTCTTGAGGGCAGACTGCTCTCAGCCGCGCTTTGGCAAGCTCTCCAGCAGTGGCGGATCAACGGCAGGGGCCCGGCGCGGGCTGCGTTCCCGGCGCAATCATGTCGATGAAGTCCTGCATGTAGCTGCGCACGTACTGGTCGGCCCGCAGGCTAACCGCCGCCATCGACGGCGGAAAGAGGTCGCCGGTGTCGATCACCGCGAGGTCGGTGTCGCGCCGGGGCTCTACCGCCATCTGCTGCAGCACGGCCACACCCAGGCCGGCGGCCACGTAGGCCTTGATCACGTTGGCGTCGGTCGCCCTGACCACCACGCGCGGCGCCAGTCCCCGGCGCTCGAACTCCCGCGTTACCATCCATCCCGAATTGAAGTGCTCGTCGTAGGTCACGAGCGGATAGCGTGCGATGTCCTCGATCGTCACGCGTGCCAGCTTCAGCAGCGGATGCCGCCGCGGTACGATCAGGCAGCGCGGGATGGCATAGGCTTCGAGCGTGACGATGCCTTCCGGCGTCGCGTCCGGCAGCGTCGAGATGCCGAGGTCAACCGCGTTTTCGCTCACCCACTGCATGATCTGCGCGGGGTGTCCCTGCAGCAGTTCCAGGTCTATTGCCGGATATGCCGCGCTGAAGCGGCGGATGGCGTCGAGCAGCCCGTAGCGTGCATGGATGTGCGTGGTGCCCACGCGCAGCGTGCCGCTGCCACCCGCGAGGCCCGCGCTGGCCAGCCCCGACAGCGAGCGCGTGTCGTTGAGCACGCGCCGCGACAGCGCCGCGGCCTCCTGGCCGGCGTCGGTCAGTCCCACCAGCCGGTTGCCCCGGCGCACGAACAGTTCCACGCCGATCTCGCCTTCGAGCGAGCGGATCAGCTTGCTCACGGCGGGCTGGGTGGTGTGCAGCGCGTCAGCCGCGCGAGACACGCTGAGCTGGCTGGCGATGACGGCTTGCAGGCAGCGGAGTTGCTGGAGGGTCATGATCGTCGCGTCGGTTGGATCATGCCATTTTGGCAATGATTGTCTACAAACATGTCATTTTACAGAAAGAAGCCGACGGCCGAGAATGGCTGCCATCCCCTCAGGAACGAAAGGCTTCGCGATGACTTGCAGTGTGTTCGACCAAGCCCTCCAGCAGCACATGTGGAGCACCGACGAGATGCGTGGTGTGTTCTCGGAGGAGAGCCGTGTGCAGAAGTGGTTCGATTTCGAGGCCGCGCTGGCCGCTGCGCAGGCTGAACTGGGCATCATTCCTGCCGAGGCCGCTGCCGAGATTGGCGTGAAGGCGCGGGTGGCGGACATCGACCTGCTGGCGCTGGCCRCCGAAACGCGCCGGGTGAAGCACCCGCTGGTGCCGGCGGTGCGCGCGCTCCAGCAGCGCTGCGCCGGAGGGCTGGGCGAGTTCGTGCACTTCGGCCCGACCTCGCAGGACGTCTACGACACCGGAATGATGCTCCAGGTGCGGCAGGCCCACGCCATCCTGATGCGCGACCTGGCGGCCGTTGGGCGCGAACTGTACCGCCTGGCGGACGAACACAAGCACACGCCGATGGCCGGGCGCACCCACGCTGTGCAGGCGCTGCCGATCACGTTCGGCCACAAGTGCGCGATCTGGCTGTCCGAACTGGGCCGCCACCATGAGCGCATGCAGGGGCTGGAGCAGCGTACCTTTGTCGGCCAGATGGTGGGTGCCGTCGGCACGCAGGCGTCGTTCGGGGCGCAGGCCGGCGAGCTGGAGCAGCGCGTGATGGAGCGGCTCGGGCTTGGCGTGGCACCGATCAGCTGGCAGCCTGCGCGCGACCGCCTGGGCGAGTATGTCAGCGTGCTGGGCCTCGTCGGCGCCACGCTGGGCAAGATCGCCAACGCCATCATGAACCTCGAGGGCGACGAGGTGGGCGAGCTCGCCGAGCCGTTCAGCGACGGCAAGGTAGGCTCCTCCACCATGCCACACAAGCGCAACCCGGCCGTGGTGGAGACAGTGGTGACGCTCAGCCGCGCCATCCGCTACAGCGTGGCGATGATGCACGACGCGCAGATGGCCGAGCACGAGCGCGACGTGGCCGCGGTGCGTATGGAGTGGAAGGCCGTGCCCGAGGCCTGCATGATGGCCGCGGCCATGCTGCAGATGATGCAGTACGCGCTGTCCGGCTTGACGGTGAACGCCGCGCGCATGCGCGCCAACCTCGATTTGCTGGGCGGCTTCCTGATGTCCGAGCGTGTGATGTTTGCGCTCGGCGGGAAGGTCGGCAAGCAGACCGCGCACGAGCTGGTCTATGCCGCCGCCATGCAGGGCATGGAAAGCGGTATCACGTTCGAGCAGGCGCTGTCCCACGATCCCGCAATCCGCGCGGCCATCGAGCCAGCCGAGCTCAAGGCGCTGCTCGACCCGGCCACCTACGTGGGGCTGGCCCCGCAGATCGTGGAGCGTTTCCTGGGCCAGGCGCGGGAGAGCGGATGGCCCGGCTGAAGGCGCGCCGGCCTGCACAGGCCCTGCCCGGCGCGAGACATCACAGGACATCACAAGACAACACAGGAGACACACCATGAACCGAATTGCCGAGAGATTGCGACGGCTGGGCGCGCTGGCGCTGCTGTGCGCGGGCGCCATGATCGCCACCCATGCGGGCCATGCACAGGCTGACACCTACCCGAACCATCCGGCATCAAGCTGGTCAAGGCGAATCCCGGCAAGTACACCTACGGCTCGTCGGGCAACGGCAGCGGCCCGCACCTGTCAATGGAGTTGCTGAAGTCCATGGCCGGGCTCGATCTCGTGCACGTGCCGTTCAAGGGCACCGGGCCCGCCATGCCCGCGCTGCTGGCGGGGCAGGTCAGCGCCATGTTCGCCAGCTATGGCGTGGCGTCGCAGCAGATCAAGGCCGGCAAGTTGCGCGTGCTGGCGGTGTCCACCGCGCAGCGCGCGGCCTCCATGCCCAATGTGCCCACCATCGCCGAGGCCGGCGTGCCCGGCTACGAGTCCAACGTGTGGTACGCGCTGCTGGCGCCGCGCGGCACGCCGCGCCCGATCGTCGCCAAGCTCAGCGGCGAAATCGCGGAGCTGATCAAGAGCTCGGACCTGCGCAAGCGCTTCATGTTCGACGGCATCGTCCCGGTGGGGTCGACGCCCGAGGCACTCGGCGCCTATATCCAGTCCGAGAGCGTCAAGTGGTCCGCCATCGTCAAGCGCTCGGGCGCCACGATTGACTGAGCGAGGCCAGCACTCCCATCCCAGCCACACCCACAGGAAACCCACAATGAAGATCGAACGCGTAGAGGCCATCGCCGTGCGCATCCCGCTGAGCAAGGTGTTCTCCGGCAGCTCGTACCAGGTCGACAGCCGCGCCACTGTGATCACCCGCCTGCACACCAGCTCGGGCCTGGTCAGCGAGGTCTACAACGGCGACCCGCGCGAGCACGGCCCCGAGATCGCCCGCATGATCGAGCAGGACATGGCGCCGCTGCTGATCGGCGAATCCATCCACGCGTGCGAGCGCATCTGGGAAAAGCTGTTCCGGCTGACGATCCGGGCGGCAGACCGGGCGCTGGTCATGAACGCCATCGCCTGTGTCGATGCGGCGGTGTGGGACCTGGCGGGCAAGGCGCTCGGCGTCAATGTGTGCCGCCTGATGGGCGGCTACCGGCAGGAGATCCCGATCATCGCCATTGCCGGCTATTACCTCCCGGGCAAGACTGCGTCCGACCTGGCCGGCGAGATGGCCTGGCTGCGGTCGGTGGGTATGGCCGGCTGCAAGGTGAAGGTGGGTGGCCTGTCGCCCGAGGAGGATGCCGAGCGCGTGAAGTATGCGCGCGAAGGCGGCGGCGCGGACTTCATGCTGGCAGTGGATGCCAACCGCGGCTGGAGCGTGGCGGAGGCGACGCGCTTCGCGCGGCTGGTGGAGCCATACGACATTGCGTGGTTCGAGGAGCCCTGCCACTGGCACGATGATGCGCGCGACATGGCCGCGGTGCGCCAGGCCACCTCGATCCCCATCAACGCGGGGCAGAGCGAGGTCAGCGCGGCGGGCGTGCGCCGGCTGCTCGACGCGGGCGCGGTGGACATCGTCAACTTCGATGCGTCCGAAGGCGGCGGCCTCACCGAATGGCGCCGCGCTGCGGCGGCCTGTGCGCTAGCCGGCGTGCGCATGGCGCACCATGAAGAGCCGCAGATCGCTTCGCACATGCTGGGCGCCGTGCCGCACGGGATCTGCGTGGAGTGCTTCCCGGACCCCGACCGCGACCCGATCTTCCCCGGCATGTGGGCCAACCCGCCGCGGATTAAGGACGGCATCCTGTCGATCCCGCAGGGCCCCGGGTTCGGCATCGAGCTGGACTGGGACATGGTGAAGCGGTACCGGCTGAACTAGGGGGATCTCCGGGGCCGCCGGGCCCCGGCACTGCCCCACCTCGGTTGCTGCCCCGGCTTCCTCGCTTCCCCTTCATGGGGTAGTCGAATGGAAGGGACTTTGGGTCGGCCGGAAGAGCACCCTTACCTTCCACGTATGCGGCCATCGGTTCCGTGCTTTAGCGACAACACATGGACGATTTTCAGGTGAAAACTTGGACCGCGAACCATTGGCCTCATCCTCTGCAAGAGCAAGAACGGGCTGATCGTGGAATATGCGCTGCGTGAGTCAGCGAAGCCAAGCGATACAATTTGCAGTAATTGGCCATGCCGTTCGGACAGGGCGGTGGCTGCGCTAGAATGACCCGCGACAGAACGACAATAACGAGGGTCGAGCGGTGACGTCGCGGACACACTACACCACATTGGGCCTTGCCAAAACTGCCTCTGCGGCAGAGATCAAGGCCGCCTATCGGCGAATGGCGATGCAGTGGCATCCGGATCGCAACCCGAAAAGCCAGTCCGAAGCCACCGCCCGCTTCAAAGAAATCAAGCACGCCTACGAAACACTGAGCAACGAACGGAAGCGTGAAGCCTATGACGACTCGCTGAACGAGACTAGATTCGGGCCTGGCGCGGGATCGTTTGGTTTCGGCGCCGGCGCAAGCCAGTCTTCGGGAAGGGCGAAGCCGGCCGGATTCGGTTCCTACTGGCATCGCTCCCCGCCGCCTGTACGCGGCGAGGATATTGAGTGCAAGGCATCGATCTCCGTCGAGACGGCGGTCAACGGGGGAACGATCGAGGTAAAGGTTCCATACGTCGGTCCGTGCGATGCCTGCGGCGGTACGGGATGGGCGCGGGCCGCGTCGCGCTGTAAGGCGTGCGCTGGCGAAGGATGCTCTAAGTGCGACTATACGGGTAGGACAAACGTCTGCGCTACATGCAAGGGGAGTGGTCACGCGAAAGCGGAACGGAAGATTGCGACGGAGGTTCGTGGTGGAATCGTCGATGGCATGATGATTCGCATCGTCGGTGGTGGCACACCCGGGGGAAATGGCGGGGCCGATGGCGACGCACTGTGCAGGATCAAGGTGCTGAAGGCTGGAAGCTACAAACTTCAGGGCCTCGACCTGATGGGGGAAGTAAAGGTGGATTTTGCAACTGCCGCGATCGGCGGGAAGGTGCACGTCGACGTGTTCGGGAAGTCCTACACCGTCGAGGTGCCGCCCATGACGCGCGCGGGGAAGATCCTCCGGCTGTTAGGGAAGGGCCTGCGACACGCTGTCAACCATGACACGGGCGATCTGCGGCTCAGGGTCGTGATCGACCTGCCGAAGGGACGGCTCAGCGAGGCGCAAAAGCAGGTGCTCAAAAGCATGTTTGCGGACGGCATGAGTTTACACGACTGACCGCGCCGATGCCGCACCGGTGGCAGGGGCATCCGCGGCCGGCTCGCGGGTCTGCCAGTTTGAGCTCGAACCCAGTGAACGGCAGCCCCCATGACGCCCACGCTACAGCGAATGCGCGGCGCAGGTGCCGGCGGCTAGTCGATGCGGGCGCCGCTCGCCTTGACGATCGGCCGCCACGCCTGGTACTCGGCCACCACGAACTTGCCGAATGATTCCGGCGTGTATTGCATTGGCTCCGCGCCTTGCAGCAGGAGTTTCTTGCGCATAGTGGGGCTGTTGACAGCGTCGGTCACGGCCTTGTTCATCCTTGCAACCACCTCCGGCGGCGTGCCCTTGGGCGCAAACAGGCCAAACCAGGCACCCGTCACCAGGTTCTTGACGCCCGCTTCGGCCATGGTCGGGGTGTCCGGCAGCGCCTCGGCGCGCTTGGCGCTGGTGACGGCCAGCGGGCGCAGTTGCCCGGCGCGAATATGGCTCATCACCGAGGGGATCGTCGCGAACATGAACTGCACGCGCCCGGCCAGCAGGTCGTTCAAGGCATCCGCGCCCTTGTAGGGCACGTGCACGGCGTTGGCGCCGGTGCGTTCGTTGAGCAGCGCGCCCGACAAATGCGCGGCGGTCCCGACGCCGGTGGAGGCAAAGTTCAGCTCGCCGGGATTCGCTTTTGCGTAGGCCACCAACTGGGCGACATCGTTGGCGGGCACGCCAGGATGCACCACCAGCACGTTCGGCACATCGGCGATTGGCGCCACCGGCGCCAGTGCCGTCTGCGGATTGACCTTGAGATTGGGATAGAGCGTGGGATTGATGGCGATCGGGCCGACCGAGGTGGCAAGCAGCGTGTAGCCGTCCGGCGCGCTCTTGGCCACGAACTCTGTGCCGATATTGCCGCCCGCGCCGGGCCGGTTTTCCACGATCACCGTCTGCTTCAGGCTCTGGCCGAGCTGGTTGGCCACTTCGCGCGCGAGGATATCGGTGGTGCCGCCTGCGGAAAAGGAAACTACGACGCGAATGGGTTTGGTCGGGTAGGGCTCGGCATTGGCGCCGGTGCTTGTACCGGCGCCGGCAAGCAATAGCAGCGCGGCGGCGGTCAGCCGCTTTGGCAGGGTCATGTCTCACTCCACGGATTGAGGTGGTTTCAGGCCGCGCTGCTTTGGCGCGTGCCCACTATAGACATGGTACGAAGCTGGTCCCGCCCAGCGTTGATCAAATAGAAACGCTGCCTTCTTTCATCATGATGGCGCGACTAGCGTGCGCGCTGGTAATGACGCTCCATCGTCGCGCACTGGGCCAGGTAGTCCAGCAGCCTGGCAGTGCCGGCTGGCAGCGACTGCCGGTCGCGCACGCACACATAGAAATTGCGCTCGGCCCACGCATCAGTCAGCGTCAGCAGGCTGAGCCCCATCATCGACAGGTAGTTCTTGGCGATGCCCTCCGGCACCACCGCGATGCCCAGCCCCTCGCGCACCATCCGGCAGCGCGCCTCGAAATTCGATACCTGCGTCTTCACCGTCAGCGGCCGCGAGATGGTGCTGCTCACCAGTTGCAGGAAGGCCTCGAAGGTATAGCGCGGGAAATATCCCAGGAAGTCGTAATCCAGCGCCTCTTCCAGTTGCAGCGAACCCTTGGCTTCCAGTGGATGGCCGCGTGGCACCACCAGTCCCACCCGGTCCGAGCGGTAGGGTAGAGAGAACACGCCGGGGCTGGGTGCTTCGGCGTGATAGATGCCGATGTCGGCATCGCCGTTAGAAACCATGCGCGGGATGTCGAAACTTAACGCTTCGATCAGGTCGATGCGGCTGTCGGGCGCGCTCTGCAGGAAGCCGCTGATATCGGTAGGCAGGAACTGCAGGATCGTGGACGGGTTTGCCGCCAGGCGAGTCTTGGCGATGCCGTCCGTCGAATAGGTGGCCAGCGCCTCTTCGGCCAGCTTGATGCTGCGGACGATGGCCCTGGCGCGCTGGTAGAGCATGGCGCCGGCCGGCGTGGGCTCCACGCCGCGCCCGTGGCGCACCAGCAGGGCGGTACCGACCTGGCGCTCCAGTTCCGAGATGCGCTTGCTGGCCGCCGAGGTGACCAGGTTCTCGCGTTCGGCCGCGCGGGAAAGGCTTTTTTCCTCGACGGCGGCGATCAGGACTTCCAGGGAGGCGATATCCATGCGGGTGTCTTGCTGATGTGCGGATGGCGTGGCGCGAGAAAGCGACGAGGCAGGAGTGCCATGCTATGCATCTTCGCTGCCAACGTCAAACGGGATTTTCCCGGCCGCGACAGGTGGCTCGCTAGATGCGCCGGCAGCAGTGCTTGACGCGCCCGCGCGTGGGCCACTTCGCCACCGTGCTCGGGAGCTTTCACCAAATTTCAAAGCTTGCCTGCCGGCGCTCCCTAACATGGGGTCAAGGCGGCAAGGCAATACCGATCAAGCCGCCATCAAGCCGTATGACGACAAGGAGCACTGCATGGTGATCGATGAACTAGCCGAATACGTCGGCGCGGAGGGACGGCGGGCGCTGTCGCCCGAGGTCCTCCACTATGGCAAGCGCGCCGTGATCGACTGGTTTGCCGCGCTGTTCCCGGGCACGCGCATGTCGCCCGGCACGAACCTCGTGCAGGCACACCGCGCCGAACTGGGCGTAGGTGACGCCACCGTGGTCGCGCACGGCACCACCGCGTTCCCAGCCACGGCGGCCTGGATCAATGGCAGCGCGTCGCATGCTGCCGAGTTCGACGATATCTTCCGCGACGCTGTCTACCATCCAGGCTGCCCAACGATCTCTGCCGCGCTGGCGCTGGCCGAAGACCGCGACGTGAGCGGCGAGGCCTTCCTGCGGGCCGTGGTGGCGGGCTATGAGGTCTCCACCCGCATCGGCGCCGCCATCCAGCCCGCGCACTATCGCTATTTCCATACCACCGGCACCGTGGGCTGCTTCGGCAGCGCGGCAGCCAGCGCCTTGCTGCTGTCGCCGGGCAATGGGCGCGTCGCCGCCGATGCGCTGGCCACCTCCGCCACGTTCGCCTCGGGCCTGCAGCAGGCCTTCCGCTCGGATGCGATGACCAAGGCGCTGCACGCGGGACATGCCGCCATGGTGGGCGTGCAGGCGGCGCAGGCTGCCGCGGTGGGCGTCAACGGCGTGCACGACATCCTGGAAGGCGCGGCCGGCTTCGGCGCGGCGATGTGCGGCAGTCCCGGCTGGTCGGATGTGGCCAAGGGCCTGGGCGCGAACTACAACATCCTTAGCATCACCCAGAAGAACCACGGATGCTGCGGCCACACCTTTGCGGCCATCGATGCGGCGATTGAACTGGTGCGCGGGCATGGCATCGACGCCGCCGGGATCGAGGCAGTCACGGTGTGGACTTATCAGACTGCCATCGACGTCACCGGCAATGCCGTACCGGGCACCGCCTTCGAAGCCCGCTTCAGCCTGCCCTACGTCATCGCGCACGGCATCCTGCACGACGCGGTCCGGCTTGACGCCTTCTCCGGCGAACGCCTGCGCGACCCGCAGATCCGGCAATTGATGAAGCGCGTCACCCTGCACGCGGATCCGGAGCTGACCGCGGCGTTCCCCCGCCAACGCGCGGCGCGGGTGGAAATCCTGCTGAAGGACGGCACCCGCCACACGCTGTTCGCGCCTTACCGCAAGGGCGACCCGGAGTCGCCGCTGGACGACGCCACGCTGAGCGACAAGTTCATGGAGCTGGCGGCGCCGGTGATCGGCAGCGACACGGCCGAGGGACTGCTCGCCGCGCTGTGGCAGCTCGAGACCGGCAGCGTTCGCGGGCTGCGGCTCGCGGGTCTTGGCGTGGCATGAGAGGGGAGGAAAGCGTGAACGATATGACTGTAACGACGGCGATGGCCCGCAGCCTGGCAAAAGCGCTGTTCTCGCCGGACACGGTGGCGCTTGTCGGCGCATCCAGCGACATCACCAAGAATACCGCCCGGCCGATGCGCTTCATGCGCAAGCACGGCTACCAGGGCACCATCTACCCGATCAACGCCACCCGCACCGAAGTGCTGGGCGAGAAGGCCTACCCGAGCCTGGACGCGGTGCCGGGCGAGGTGGAGCACGCCTTCGTCATGGTGCCGGGCAAGCACGTCGAGGCCGCGCTGGAGCAATGCGCGGCCAAGGGCGTGCAGGTGGTGACGGTGTTCTCGGACGGCTTCGCGGAAGTGGGCGAGGCGGGCCTGGCCGCGCAGCAGGCGCTGGTCCGCAAGGCCAGGGCGCTGGGCGTGCGCCTGATCGGACCGAACAGTATCGGTGTGGTCAATGTGGAATCCGGCGCGGTGCTGTCGGTCAATGCCGTGCTGGAGATGGACGAGTTGCACGCCGGCAGCATCAGCGTGATCTCGCAAAGCGGTTCGATGCTCGGCGCGCTGCTCTCGCGTGGCGCGGYGCGCGGGCTGGGTTTCGCCAAGCTGGTGTCGGTGGGCAACGAGAGCGATGTTGGCGTCGGGGAGCTGGTCGATCTGCTGGTGGACGATGCCGCTACCAAGGTGATCCTGTTGTTCCTGGAAACGATCCGCGACGCCGCCGTGCTCGGCCCGGCGCTGCGCCGCGCGCGGCAAGCCGGCAAGCCGGTCATCGCCTACAAGCTTGGCCGCTCGGCGCAGGGCGAGGCGCTGGCGCAGTCGCACACCGGCGCGCTGGCCGGCAACGATGCCGCGGTGGACGCCTTCCTGCGCAAGTACGGCGTGATGCGCGTGGAAATGCTGGAGACCTTGTTCGAAGCCGCGCCGCTGGCCCTGCGCTATGGCCGGTGGGTGCCCGCCCTCAAGCGCAATCCCCGCGTGGCCGTGGTGACCACCACCGGTGGCGGCGCGGCCACCGTGGTGGACCGCCTGGGCCTGTCGCAGATCGACGCGGTGGCGCCGCCGGACGGCTTCGTGGCGCACATGGCGGCGCGCGGCGTGCGCATCCGCCAGACGCCCATCATCGACCTGACGCTGGCCGCGACCAGCGCGCAGTACAAGGATCTGGTCGAGCAACTGCTGCTGAGTGACTGGTGCGACGCCGTGCTTTGCGTGGCGGGCTCGTCCGCGCAGTTCCATCCCCAGCTCGCGGTGCGGCCCATGGTGGAGGCGGCCGGCGCGGGACACAAGCCGCTGATCGCTTTCCTCGCGCCGGAGGCGGGGGAGTCGCTGCGCGTGCTGCAGGCAGAAGGCATCCCGGCGTTCCGCACGCCGGAAGCCTGCGCGGACGCGCTGGCGCAGTTGTTCAAAGCGGCGCGGGCGCATCCCGAGGCCGACGAAGCCGTCGCGCCGCTTGGCTGGCCGGCCGGCTTGCCGCGGTCGGGCAACCTCTCGGAGTACGAGGCGGCCAGCGCGTTCGCGGCGCTGGGCGTGCCGATCGCCCCGCTCGCGCTGATGCCGGTGGGTGAGTACAAGCACAGGATTCCCTACCCGGTGGTGGCCAAGATCTGCTCGCGCGACATCCTGCACAAGACCGATGTGGGCGGCGTACGCGTCGGCGTACGCGACACGGACGAACTGCAGCGCGCCACGGCGGCGATCCTTGCCGATGTCGGCCGCGCCGCGCCGCAGGCCCGGYTCGACGGCATCCTCGTGCAGCGCATGGAGGACAAGCTGCTGGAACTGATGCTGGGCTACCGGGATGACCCGCTGGTGGGCCCGATCGTGATGCTGAGCGCGGGTGGGATCGCCGCCGAACTGCGGCCGGACGTCAGCCTGCGGCCGGCGCCGGTGACGCGCGACGACGCCATGGAGATGATCGACGAGGTACGCAGTACCGCGCTGGTCCGCGGCTTCCGCGGGCTGCCGCGCGGCGATATCGCCGCCCTGGCCGACGCCATCGAGCGGTTTTCCCGGCTGGCTGCCTTCGAGGGCGTGAACGTGCTGGAGGCCGAGATCAATCCGCTGTTCGTGCGTGCCGACGGCGTGGTCGGGGTGGACTGCGTGGTCCGGCTGGCGGAAGAACAAAGAGCCGAACTGAATTGATTCAAATCGAGTAAGAAAACGGAGACAAACATGGATTTCAAACTGACCCCCGAGCAAGCTGAGTTCGAGCACGCCGTCACGCGCTTCGCCGAGAAGGAGTTGCGCGCCGGCTCGGTCGCCCGCGCCCATACCGACGACTACCCCTGGGATGTCGCCCGCAAGATGAGCGAGCAAGGCCTGCTGGGCATCACTGTGGCCGAGGCTGACGGCGGCCAGGGCGGCAGCCTGATGGACGCCATCATCGCGATCCAGGCCGTGGCCTCGGTCTGCCCGCGCAGCGCCGACGTGATCCAGGCCGGCAACTTCGGCGCCATCCGGGTGCTGGCCGAGTATGGCTCGTCGGCGCAAAAGGACAAATGGCTACGCCGCCTGCTGGCCGGTGAAGCCTTGATCTCGGTCGGCATGACAGAGCCCGAGGCCGGCTCCGCCGTCACCGAGCTACGCACCACGGCCACGCCCGATGGCGACGACTACCTCATCAACGGCACCAAGGTCTTCACCACCCATGGCCCGCACGCCGACGTGATCCTGGCCTACGTGCGCTTTGGCCCGGGCGTCAACGGCATCGGTTCCGTGCTGATCGATACCAGGCTGCCGGGTGTGCGCATCGGCCAGCGCTCGCGCTTCATGTCGGGAGAGGAATGGGCGCAGATCTATTTCGAGGATGTTCGCATCCCGGCGTCCGATGTGCTGCTGGGCGAGGGCGGCTTCAAGAAGCAGATTGCCGGTTTCAATGTCGAGCGCATGGGCAATACAGCGCGCTCGCTGGCGCTGGGACGCTATGCCTACCAAGTAGCGCGCGACTGGGCCATGCAGCGCAAGCAATTTGGCAGGCTACTGTGCGAGTTCCAGGGCCTGCAATGGAAGTTCGCCGAGATGAAGATCAAGCTCGATGCCGGGCAACTGCTGCTGTACCGGGCCGCSGCCAAYGCSGACAGCGGCWTYCCKTCCGCCGAGGAAACCGCGATYGCCAAGGCGTTCTGCAACCAGGCGGGCTTCGACGTTGCCAATGAGTCGCTACAGGTCATGGGCGGCATGGGCTACAGCCAGGAGGCGCTGGTGGAGTACTGCCTGCGCCGCTGCCGGGGCTGGATGATCGCCGGCGGCTCCATCGAGATCCTGAAGAACCGCATCGCCGAATCGGTATTCGAGCGGACCTTCGCGCAGCGCCCGGAAAAACAGCGGGCGGGTTGATCAGGAACGCATCCCAGGTGGGCGCATTATGTTTTGTACAACGGAACGCCGGACGCGCAGCTTGCCCGGGCCGGCAGCCTGCAAACGGGGCTGCCGAAGCCTACCGGCGAGCCATCGGAATCGAAGCCGATCCGGCGGTGCGCCGCTTCCTGCGGGCCGAACTCGCCCAGATCTAAGATGCGGCCGTGGCCTCGGTGATGTCGCGACTACCGCTTGCGCACTTCTCCTTCACCGTGCCGTGATCGGCAGCTACTTCCATTAGGCGCCAACCTCAAAAAAAGCCAAGAACTTGCGCATGATGGGCGACAAGGCGCCCGCGCGATGCGCTACCAGCACCCGGCTGGCCGCGTCGGGGCCGGCCAGCCGGCGGTACGCCACGCCCGGAATGCCGGTGCGTGAGTAAATCTCCGGCAGCACCGAGACCCCGGCACCGCTCGCCACCARACCGATGATGGTCGTGGCCTCGCGCGCTTCCTGGCCGATGCGCGGCGCAAAGCCCGCGCGGTTGCACAGCGTGGTGACATGATCGAACAGCCCGCACCCCAGCCCTCGCGGGAACAGCAGAAAGGGCTGGGCGGACAGCGCGCCGATGTCGAGTTCACTGTCATCATCCGCTATCGCCAGCGCATGCGAGGCCGGCAACACGGCGACCAGGCGGTCGGCCAGCACCTCGTGCACGGTAATGCTGGCGGGCGGGTAGAACTGGGGCGAAGGGCGCAGGAAGCCAATCTCGATCTCTCCCTTCTCCAGTCCCTGCAACTGCTGCCCGGTGGACATATGCACCAGTTCCAGCATGGCACGTGGGTGGCCAAGGCGGAACTGCTGCACGGCGCGCGGGAAAACATTCTGCATGGGCACAGAGGCGGTGAAGGCCACCCGGATCTCGCCCGCCTCACCGGCGGCAACCTGCTTGACCACCTCGCGGGCCTGCTCCAAGTTGCCCAGTGCCGCCTTTGCCTTGTCGAGGAACAGCGTGCCCGCCGGCGTCAGCGCCACATGGTGGCGGGAGCGGTCGAGCAAGGGGCTGCCAAGTTCGTCTTCCAGTGCCTTGATCTGGGTGCTCAGCGGTGGCTGGCTGATATGGAGCTTGCGCGCGGCCTCGCTGAAGCTCAGCGCTTCGGCCACGGCGACGAAATAGCGGAGTTGGCGAAATTCCATCGGTTATAT
>NZ_JBFTLX010000231.1:0-11700 GCF_056396665.1 Cupriavidus sp. 05T313
CCGCGCATCAGTCCGGCAAGGTGATGGCCGCACTCAGCCGCAACCCCCGACTGCGCCATGCCGACATGGCACTGCTGCATGCGCGCGTGCAGGCCCGGTTGCTGATCGCCGAAGCCAGGAAGGCGCGATGAGCGGCGGGTTGCTACACTGACTGGCAGGGAGCGCCCGATGCACCGCCGGGAGTGGGTGCCGGCAACTCCTCCGCTGACCTAGTCGCAAGGACGCATCATGCAATCCCTCCACGGCCAAGGCTTTCTGCTTCGTCCCTTTCGCTATACCGACGTGCCGCAGTTCGTGGCGGCCGTGCACGAATCGCTCGACACGGTGGGCAAGTGGCTGCCGTGGTGCCACGCGGGCTACACCGTGCGCGATGCGGAGAACTGGGTCGACATGTGCACCGAGAACATGGGCATCGGCGAGGCCTACGATGTCGGCGTGTTCGCGCCGGACGGCAGGGAGTTGTACGGGGGCGTCTCCATCAACCAGATCAACCGGGACTACAACTTCGCCAACCTGGGCTACTGGATCCGCCAGAGCCGGCAGCGGCAGGGACTGGGCGCGCGCGCGGCGGAACTGATGGCCTGCTATGGATTCCACCGGCTCGGGCTGACGCGGCTGGAGGTGGTCGCCGCGGAGCACAACGTGGCCAGCCGCGCCGTGGCCGGGAGGATCGGCGCGCAGTTCGAATGCATCGCGCGCAACCGGCTGGTGCTGCACGGCGTGCCGTGCGCGGCGGCGATGTATTCGCTGGTGCCGCCGTGGTACCGCAATGCCGGCCCGGCCGCGGGCAAGGAGACATGAAACGAAGGGAAGCTGTCTGTGCCAGGCCATCGAATACGAGATCGGCCAGCTCGACAGCTTGCGCCCGTCAACCCTTGGTGATGGCAAACGCGTAGGTGCGCTCATCCTGCCGCGGCGTTACCTTGTATCCCTTCTTCGCCGCCCAGACATTGATCTGGAAATAGAGCGGAATCACGCCATAGTCCTTGATCCCGATTTCCGTGGCCTCCTGCAGCAGCTTCTCGCGGGCACGATCGTCGATAGTGGTCAGCGCGGTGGTCAGCTTGGCGTCCAGCGCCGGGTTGCTGTAGCGCCCGCGGTTGGATGCGCCCCAGCCCTTGGCCGGGTCATAGGTTGCCAGCAGCGACTTCAGCGACGATCCCGCTTCACCGGTATCCGCACCCCATCCGGCCAGCAAGAAGGAAAACTCCAGCTTGTTGGCGCGCGTGAAGAAGGTGGCGGACGGCATGGCCTCCACCTTTGCCTGGATGCCGATGCGCGACAGCATGGAGGCGATGGCCTGCGCGACCTGTTCGTCGTTGACGTAGCGGTTGTTGGGCGCATGCAGCGTGAGCTGGAAGCCGTCCGGGTAGCCGGCTTCGGCCAGCAGCTTCCTGGCGCCAGCCGCATCGAAGGTATCGGGCCTGAGGCCCGGCACATAGCCGAAGAGCGTGGCGTTGACCAGCTGGCCAGTGGGTTCGGCGGCGCCTTCCATCACGCGGTCGACGATGGCCTGGCGGGAGATGGCGTGCGAGATCGCGGCGCGTACGCGCGGGTCTTTCAGCGGGTTCTTCGCCAGCGGCTTGCCGGCCTTGTCGGTGACGAAGGGGGTGACATCGCGATTGGTGTCGAGGTGCAGGTACATCATGCGGAAGGTGGACACCTTGAACACGCTCACGCCGGGATCGGCCGAGAGCTTGCGGATATCCGACGTGGGCACGTTCTCGATGACCTGCACGTCGCCGGCAAGCAATGCTGCGACGCGCGGCGCATCGTTGGTGAGGATGCGCAGCGAGACCGTGTCCCACTCCGGCTTGTTGCCCCAGTAGGCTTCGTTGCGGGTCAGTTCCACGCGGTCGCCCTTGCGGAAGCTGGCGAACTTGTAGGGGCCGGTGCCCACCATCGCGCGGCCGCTGTTGAAGTCTTCGCTGGTGGCGTTCTCGGCGACCTTCTTCGACACCATGTAGATGGTGGACAGGTCATTGGGCACCAGCGGGTAGGGGCCGTGGGTGGTGATGCGCACGGTCAGCTTGTCGACCGCGACGATGTCCTTGAAGCCCTTGGTGTAGATGGTGTATGGCGAGGGGCTGTTCTTGACCGTGGCGGGGCGGTTCAGCGAGTAGACCACATCGGCCGAGGTGAACTCGCTGCCGTCGTGGAACTTCACGCCGGGGCGCAGCTTGATCTCCCAGGTGGTGTCGTCGACCGGCTTCCACGATAGCGCCAGCGCCGRCTTGAAGCGCATCTTCTCGTCCTTGGCAATCAGGGCTTCGAACATATGCTCGGCCACGTTCGCGTTGGGCGTGACGTTGTGATAATGCGGATCCAGCGAGGTGATGTCCCCGGACAGGCCGATGGTGAGGCCCGCGGCAAAAACGGTCGGGGAGAGGGCGGCGCAGGCAAGGCTCGTGGCAAGCGCTGCGGCGCCGAGGGCGCGGCGGATGATGGTCATCGATGAGTCCCTGGTCGGCGTGATGCGCAAGATGCGCAAGATGCTGTGCAGGGATTGTCGGGAGTCGCAGACATCCATGTCAAGGCGGGCAGACCCGCAGCGCCGGATGCACCGGCACGATGCGGCCATGCACAGCCGGCGTGCCGTTTTGCCGCGTGTTTTCCCTGCTGTGTGGCACGAACGGGCGGAGTGGCTCGCCGTGAAACAGCGCAACTGTTCCTGTGCGGCCTGACAGTCGCGCCGTATAGTGGACGCCGCATCCACTCCGCCAGCGGCGCCGCCCATCCATGCTGAAAATTCTCGGAAAAGCCTCCTCCATCAATGTCCGCAAAGTGCTCTGGTGCTGCGACGAACTCGGCTTGCCGTTCGTGCGCGAGGACTGGGGTTCAGGCTATCGCGCGACGGATAGCGCGGAATTCCTCGTGCTGAATCCGAACGCCATGGTGCCGGTGATCGACGACGATGGCTTCGTGCTGTGGGAGTCGAACTCCATCATCCGCTACCTGGCGTCGCGCTACGGCGATGGCACCCTTTACCCAGGCACCGCGCGGGAGCGCGCCCGGGTGGATCAATGGATGGACTGGCAGGCGACGGAGCTGAACAATGCGTGGCGCTACGCTTTCATGGCGCTGGTTCGGCAATCGCCGTTGCACCGGGACGAGCGGGAGATCGCCGTCTCCGTCGCCAGTTGGTCAAGGCATATCGGCATCCTGGAGCGGCAGCTTGCAGACACCGGCGCCTATGTCGCCGGCGAGCGCTTCACGCTCGCGGACATCCCGATCGGCTTGTCGGTGAACCGCTGGTATGCCACGCCGCTGGCGCACCCCGCCTTCCCCGCGGTGGCGGCCTACTTCGAGCGGCTCGGCGCGCGCGAAGGATTCGCGCGGCACGGCCGCAACGGGATTGCCTGAGGCCCGGAGCGGGGGCTGCACCCCCGTTCGCGCCCCGGGCCGTGCTCAGAACGTCGTGCGCACGCCCAGCTTGACGCTACGCCCCGGCAGCGGCGCAATGTCGCGCAGGATCGAGGTGGCCATGCGCGCATCCTGGTTGGTCAGGTTATCGCCGCGCAGGTAGACCAGGGTCTGGGAGCCCGCCACCTTGAACTTGTAGGTGATGGACACGCCGAGCAGGGTGTAGGCATCGGTGGGCGTGTCATTGGCCGGCACACGGGTTTGCCGGGCCGCGTAGGTCACGTCGGCGCGCGCGCCCCAGGGGCCGGCGCCATAGACCAGGGAGCCGCCCAGGCGCAGCGGCGCCAGCCGCGGCAGCGGCTGGCCGGTGCTGCGGTTCTCGCCGCGCACGTAATCGGCGCGGGTTTCCAGGTCGAGGGTGTCGCTGCCGGTCAGCAGCTTCTGCGCCACGCGCGCCTTGCCTTCGGCCTCGAAGCCATACATCGTGGCCGGCACGCCCATGTACTGCATCACAGGCAGCGCGCCGGCGCTGCCTGGGGTCACGAAATCGCCTTCCGCGTCGCGTGCCGTGCCGGTGTTGGTGAGTGCCAGGTAGTTCGAGAACCGGCTGTAGTAGCCGGAGATGCCGGCGCTGTGCGGACCGGACTTGAAGCGCACGCCCAGGTCCAGCGAGGTGGCGCGCTCCTTGGCGGCGTTGGGGTCGCCTTGCTCCCATGAGCCGGTGGCCAGGTGGGGGCCATTGGCGTACAGCTCGTAGAAGGTGGGAGCGCGCTCCGTGTAGGCCAGATTGCTGGTCAGCGACCAGGCCGGCGCCAGCTTGTAGAGCAGGCCGGCCGAGGCGCTGCCGGCGTTGAAGCTGCGGCTGGCGTCGGCGAAGCGGTCGTTGCCGTTGGCGTAAGACTTCAGGCTGGTGTGGTCCATGCGGCCGCCCAGGTTGAGCTTGAGGTCGCCGTCGGCGGTCAGCGGCATTTCCTCGAAGACGAACAGCGCGGCATTGTCGGTATCGGTGGTCGGCACGAAGGCCTCCTCGCCGAGCGCCGAGAAGCGGGTCGAACCGAACTGGGTGCCGATCACGCCCGTCATGTTGCCGATACGCGCGTGCTTGGCCTCGAAGCGCGCATCCCAGCCATTGTTCTTGAAGATGGTGCCGGTCTGGCCCCCCTCGATTTCCTTGTGCTCGTAGTCGGTATAGCTGAACTTGCCCTTGACCGATTCGATAAAGCCGCCGGTATTGGCCGTCAGGTTGCGAGCCTCGCCCTCCAGCGCGAAACGTTGCTGGTGCATCTGGAGGCGTACGTCGCTCTCGGCCGGCGTGCCGTATGCGTTGTGGTACTCGCTGTAGTTGGCGCCGACGAAGCCGTCGGCCCAGGTGTAGGAGCCGCCCAGCGAGCCGCCTTGCTGCTGCGAACTGGTGTTGGGCAGGCGGCCGTAGGCTTCGCTTTCGCCGTCCGGAAGCGGCTGGCTGTTGCGCAGGGCGGCGCTGCGGGCGTAGCCGGGAATGTGCAGGTCGCTGGTCTTGCGCACGAAGGCATCGGCGTGGATGGCGATCTGGCCGTTGCCGGCCTCGATCAGGCCACTGGAGTTGCGCGCGACGTCGCCGCCGGCGGTGGCGCTGGCTTCGACCGCGCCGCCGATGCCCTCGATCGGCTCCTTGGGAATGCGGTTGTCGATGACGTTGACCACGCCGCCGATGGCGTTGCCGCCGTACATCAGCGCGGCCGGGCCGCGCACCACCTCGATGCGCTCGGCCACCAGCGGGTCGAGCGCCACGGCGTGGTCGTTGGACAGCGTGGAAGCGTCGATGGTGCTGCCGCCGTTCTGCAGCACCTTGATGCGGTCGCCGTCCAGGCCACGAATGATCGGGCGGCTGGCATTGGGGCCGAAGTAGCTGGAGGACACGCCCGGCAGCTTGTCCAGGGTGTCGCCCAGCGTGCTGCCCTGGCGCACGGTGAGGGCATCGCCGCCGAGGGAGGAGACCGGCGCCACCAGGTCGGTGAGCTCGCTGCCCAGCGGGTTGGCGGTGACGACCACCTCGCGCAGGGTGGCCGAGGGCGCCGGCGTTGCCTCGCTGGCGGGGGCGGCGGCAGGTGCCGGAGCGGCGGGAGCGCCTTGCGCGAAGGCGCCGGTGGAAACGGAGGCGGAGGCGATCAGGGCCGCAATGGCGGCGAGCGGCGTGCGCCGCACGCGGTGTTCTTGTTGGAGGCGGAAAGACATGGCTCGCGGTGTTCTTGGATGCTATCGAACGCTGGGCGCTGGCATGCGAGCGCCGGCCATGCACCGCCCGGCGCGAAATGCGCTGGGCGGCGGCGGGCAGGGCGGTTCGGAAGCGTGGCGCGTTGCGTCAGGCGGCGAGCAGCGGCAGGGTGGCCGCCGCCCGGGGTTCAGGCTTGAGCGTGAACGGCCGGAGGTGCGCGCGAGCGGAAAGGCTGGGGATGCCGCAGGTCAGGCCGGCGCCAGCCGACGCTGAACGGAACCGGCGATTGCAGGTGCGTGAGCGCCGGCATGACCGGCGTGCCGCAATGGCTGGCGGCCACTGTGGCGCCATCGAACAAGACGCAGAAGTGCCCCGCCAGCTTCAGCGAGAAGGGCTGGCCGGGGTCGGCGGCCTGGATCGCGTCGGTGCCGGAGGCCGTGACGGCGGCTCCGTCGTGGCCAGCGTCAAACTCGCCGTTACTGGTGTTCGCCTGCTGTGGCGGGCTGAGCAGCCCGCCGTGATGGATGCGGTGCGTCAGGCCGGCATGCTGGGCCAGCAAGAGGCACAGCGCCAGCCATAGCGCCGGCCACAGGCCGAGGCCGCGGGCGCGGCGGCGCTGCAGGCGTTGCCAGAGCGGCGGGGGGTTAGTGTCCATGCCCGCCGTGAACGTGCATGTGGTGATGACCGTGGTCATCGCAACCGCAGTCCTCACCATGCTCGTGATCGTCGCCCTCGCCCTCCAGGCCGTCATCCCAGCTCGGGAACGGGTCGGCATACTGCGCCCAGGCGTCGGGGCCGTCCGCCATTTCGGCATCGGTCAGCAGGCAGGCATCGAGCAGGGCCTCGAGCGCGGGGCGGTCCAGATCCTGGCCGATCAGCACCAGTTCCTGCCGGCGATCGCCATAAGGGCCGGGTTTGCCGTCCACCGTCATGTCGGCTAGCAGTTCGGCGCGGCCTGCTTCGTCCTCCGGCCATTCGGCCGGGTCCAGCGCGGCCCACCAGGCGCCGGCGCCGCCGTGGCGGCATACGCCGCCGGCCTGGCCCCAGGTGCCGGCCGCGTGCATGCGCGTGGCCAGCCAGAAGAAGCCCTTGGAGCGCAGCACTGTGCCATGCTCGCGCAGCCACTCGGTATGGATCAGGTCGGCAAAGCGCTGCGGATGGAAGGGGCGGCGGCGGCGGTAGACAAAGCTGCCGATGCCGTAGGCTTCGCTCTCCGGCACGTGCTCGCCGCGCAGTTCGGCCAGCCAGCCCGGTGCCGCGGCGGCGGCATCGAAGTCGAAGCGGCCAGTGTCGAGAATGCTGTCCAGCGGCACTTCGCCGAAGCTCGCCGGTACGATGCTGGCGCGCGGGTTGAGCGAATGCAGGATGCCGGCGAGGCGCTCGCGCTCGGTCTCGCTGACGAGGTCGAGCTTGTTGAGCACGATCACGTCGCAGAACTCGACCTGCTCGATCAGCAGGTCGACCACCGTGCGGTCGTCGTCCTCGTCGCGGGCCTGGCCACGGTCCTGGAGAAAATCGGCTTCGTTGAAATCCTGCAGGAAGTGGGCGGCATCGACCACCGTCACCATGGTGTCGAGGCGGGCGATGCTGTCCAGCGCCACGCCGTGCTCGTCCTCGAAGGTGAAGGTTTCGGCGATGGGCAGCGGCTCGGCCACGCCCGTCGACTCCACCAGCAGGTAATCGAAGCGGCCCTCGCGCGCCAGGTTGCCGATCTCGGTCAGCAAGTCCTCGCGCAGCGTGCAGCAGATGCAGCCGTTGGTCAGTTCGATCAGGCGCTCGCCGGCCTGCGCCAGCATGCCGTCGCCAAGCAGCCGGGCATCGATGTTGACATCGGCCAGGTCGTTGACGATCACGGCCACCCGCTTGCCTTCGCGGTTGGCCAGTACATGATTGAGCAGGGTAGTCTTGCCGGCACCGAGGAATCCGGACAGCACGGTGACGGGCAGGCGATCGGCCATGGCATCTAGGCGCGCCGGGGCAGGGCGGCACGCGTTATTGCAACAAAGTTGCGACTGTATCAGAAAGCGGTCGGGAAAGCAGGCAATTCAAGGCGCGTTGGCCGCAAGAATCCCGCCGTTCCTAATGATAGGCCCGTGACTGTGACACCACAAAGGCGAAAGACGAAAGGGCGCCGTGCCCGGCCAGTGGCATGTGCCCAAGCAAAACGGCCCGGAGAACCGGGCCGTCGGGCAGCGCGGGCAGGCCGCGGATCAGTCGCCGAACAGCTTCTGGCGCAGTTCGCGGCGCTGCTGGGCTTCCAGCGAGAGCGTGGCGGTGGGGCGCGCCAGCAGGCGTGGCACGCCGATCGGCTCGCCGGTTTCCTCGCACCAGCCGTAGTCGCCGGATTCGATGCGGGCCAGCGATTGCTCCACCTTCTTGAGCAACTTGCGCTCGCGGTCGCGCGTGCGCAGTTCCAGCGCATGCTCTTCCTCGATGGTGGCGCGGTCGGCCGGATCCGGCACGATGACCGTTTCGCGCAGATGCTCGGTGGTCTGATCGGCGTTCTTCAGGATATCGTCGCGCAGCTGCTCAAGGCGATGTTTGAAGAAGGCGAGTTGCGCCTCGTTCATGTAATCCTTGTCGCCCATCTTCAGGATTTCAGCTTCAGTCAGAAGTTTATTGCTGCTCATGGTTGCTGCTGATTCTCTTGTTGGTGCGACCGGCGGCGTCTTGGTCCGCTCGGGTGCAGTGTCCGGCCGCTTGCGCGGTGCGGACGTTTCGCTCTGGCTGGCTGCAGTCTTGCTGCTTTGCGTGCCTCCCTTGGCCTCGCCCGCACCGGCGTGCGCCGTACTGCCGCGGGGAGCAGGCGCAGCCTCCATGGACTGCGCCTTCAGCGTCTCGGCCGCAGCGCTGCTGCTTTTGCTGCGGCTTTCTTTCGTTTTCGTTGCGGCTACCATGGGACACCTCTCTCTCGCGTCGATCGATGACGGCGCGTGACGGGTGCCCCAAGCGGAGGGCGGTCTCCGCATCAAGCACTGCGACCGCACCTGCCGGCAGCCCGCCTCATGCTGACGACGACCGCCGCCCTGCATTGCGGGCGCCATGACCAAAAGACAAAAGGCTACGTTACCCGCACTAAATCCAGCCTATTGTACTTGAACAAAAAATTTGGAGATATGGGAGAAAAGCGGGGAGTTTTCCCTGATATCCCCGCCTCCCTCCGGTGGAGGGGGGCGCCAGGGCGGGCTGCGGGGTCCGGCGGGCTCAGGCCAGGCAGGTGGCCAGGCCCTTCAGGATGGCGTCCTTGGGCAGGTCCACGCCAATGAAGACCATTTTGGTGCCGGGGGTTTCATCGCCCCATTTGGCGCCGATATCGCTGCCCATCAACTGGTGCACGCCCTGGAAGACCACTTTCCGGTCCACCGCGTCCATATAGAGCACGCCCTTGTAGCGCAGCAGTTTTTCCCCGTAGACCGACAGGATGCCGGACAGGAATTCCTCCAGCTTGCCGTAGTTGAAGGGTTTTTCGCTACGGAAGACGAAAGAGCCGATGCGATCGGTGTGATGGTGATGGTGGTGGTGGTCGTGCTTGTGGCCGTGATCGTGGTGGTCATGGCCGCAGTTGTCGCCGCAATGCTCGCCGTGGGCGTGCTCGTGCCCATGGTCGTGATCGTGCTCTTCGGCCTCGGCGCGCAGGAAATCCGGGTCGATTTCCAGTTTTTCGTTCAGGTTGAAGCCGCGCAGGTCGAAAATGGTGTCGATCGGCGCTTCGCCGAAATGCGCCGTGCGCACGGGCGCGCGCGGGTTCATGTGCAGCAGGCGGTGGCGCAGGTCGCCGATGTCGTCTTCCGCCACCAGGTCCGCCTTGGTGATGAAGATGGCGTCGGCAAAGCCGACCTGGCGCTGCGCCTCTTCCTGTTTGTCGAGTTGCTGGTTGGCGTGCTTGGCGTCCACCAGGGTGATCACGGCGTCGAGCAGGTAGCGCTGGGCGATCTCGTCGTCCATGAAGAACGTCTGGGCCACCGGGCCGGGGTTGGCCACGCCGGTGGTTTCGATCACTACCCGGTCGAAATCGATCTCGCCCGCATCGCGCCGGGTCATCAGTTGCGACAGCGCCGCCACCAGGTCGCCGCGGATGGTGCAGCAGATGCAGCCGTTGCTCATCTGCACGATCTGCTCGCGGCCATCCTGCACCAGGATCTCATTGTCGATGTTTTCTTCGCCGAACTCGTTTTCGATCACGGCGATCTTCATGCCGTGCTGCTCATTCAGGATGCGCTTGAGCAGGGTGGTCTTGCCGCTGCCGAGGAAGCCGGTCAGGATGGTGACCGGGGTCAGTTTGGACATTGTTTTCTCCGGGAAGGGATGCCGCTTGGCCTGTCGTGTGCGCGGGCAAGTGTGGCCAGGATAACTTCGTTCTTGTGTGGGGCGGGCAAGCAGCCCCCTCGCTCAGCCTTGCCGGCCATGGGTGCGTGCGCCGCATTCGGCGCAAACGCCGTTGACGGTGAGTTCCACGTGCTCCACGGCAAAGCCGCTGGGCACCTTGGGCGCGGCCTGTGCCGGCGCGCTGACGCCGTCCAGGCAGAAGGTGCGGTCGCAGCGGTTGCAGTGGAAATGGCTGTGCTGCCGGTGCACTTGCGCGCGGGCTGCCTCGTGCTCGACCAGGCTGAAGCGGAATACGCGGTCGTGGCCGGCCCGCTTCTGGGCCAGTCCCTGCTCGACCAGCCAGTCGAGCACGCGGTAGACGGTAACGCGGTCGATCGCTTCGCCGTCGGCCGGCATGCGATCGATCACGGCCTGGTGGGTCAGCGGCTCATGGCTTTCCATCAGGCAGGCCAGGATGCCAAGGCGCGGCTGGGTCACACGGGCGCCCAGCTCGCGCAGGCGCTCGTGGGCGGCGTCCAGGGTGCCCGGCGCGGGTGTCATGGCGGAGGAAGGCATGTCCTGGGTAGGGGAGGGGCTGCTGCTCATGGACCGATTTAACCATAGCGTCCCAGGTGATGCAATTCAGTTGCGTCAACTCGGTGCTGCTTGATGCCTTTGCCGCCGCCCGCCTGCTTTGCGTCTATCATCGCCAGCAGGCGGCACGCGAGGCGCAAGGGCAAGCATGGGCGCCGCAGACCGGCCGCAGTTCCGGAGAATCCGAGGAGACCCGAATGCAGAACGATGCCAGCGCCCTGCTGTTTCCCAATTTCGAGCCTTTCCGCATGCAGCTCGGCGAGGTCGCCATCGCCGGCGTGCGGGGCGGCTCGGGCCCACCCCTGCTGCTGCTGCACGGGCATCCGCAGAGCCACCTGATCTGGCACAAGGTGGCGCCGGCGCTGGCCGACCGTTTCACCGTCATTGCCACCGACCTGCGCGGCTATGGCAACAGCAGTGCGCCGCCGGGCAACACCGGCCACGAGAACTACAGCAAGCGCGCGATGGCACAGGACCAGGTGGAGGTGATGGCGCGCCTGGGCTTTAACGCCTTCGCGCTATGCGCCCATGACCGCGGCGCCCGCGTGGCGCACCGCTTGTGCGTGGACCACCCCGGCCGGATTTCGCGCGCCATGCTGCTCGACATCGCCCCTACGCTGGCCATGTACGAACGCACCAGCATGGCGTTTGCCGCCGCCTATTGGCACTGGTTCTTCCTGATCCAGCCGGCGCCGTTCCCGGAGACGCTGATCAATGCCGAGCCGGAGTTCTACCTTAACAAGCTGATGGGCCTGCGCCACGCCGGCCTGAGTCCCTTCGTGCCTGACGCGATGGCCGCCTACACAGCCGCCATGCGCGATCCGGCCCATGTGCACGCCATGTGCGAGGACTACCGTGCGGCCGCCACCATCGACCAGGATCACGACCGCGCCGACCGCGCGGATGGCCGCCAGATCGATTGCCCGCTGCGCGTGCTGTGGGGCGAGCACGGCGTGGTGGCGCGCTGCTTCGAGCCGCTGTCGCTGTGGCAGGAGGTGGCGAGCGATGTCAGCGGCCGCGCGGTCCCGTGCGGGCACTACATTCCCGAGGAAGCGCCCGGGGTGCTGCAGGAGGAAATGCTCGCCTTCTTCTGTTGAGCCTCTGTTGAGCCAGCTCAAGACTTGTCTGTAGCGCATTGAATACATTTGGTGTGTCGCGGCGAAGAAATGTCTTAGCGGGTATTTCCGGATATTTGCCATTTTTCGACATTGATAGCATTGCGCTCCGGTCGCGCGGCCCAAGCC